>NZ_LSKN01000139.1:0-16257 GCF_001557075.1 Methylobacterium sp. CCH7-A2 | reverse complement strand
GCCCCCCATCCCTAACCCTTCCCCACCGCAAGCGGGGGGAAGGGGATGCGGCTTGCCCAACCGGCCGTCGCTTCAATCGCAGCGCCGGAGCAGATAGATGTCCATGATCCAGCCATGGCGCTCGCGCGCCGCGGCACGGACCCGCACGATCTCGTCCGAAACCATGGCGAGCGGGCCGGCGATCAGGATCTCGTCGGGCGTGCCGAGATAAGCGCCCCAGAAGATCTCCAAGCCCTCGGGCGCGATCTTCGCGAAGGCCTGCTCGCCGTCCAGCATGACGACGACGCCGTCCGGCGCCTGCGGCAGGCCTTCCGCCAGCTTGCGGCCGGTGGTGATCAGCACGGGTTCGCCAATGCGGTTGAGCGGGATGCGATGGCGGGCGGCGAGCGCCTGGACGCTGCTGATGCCGGGGATGACCTCCCAGTCCAGCGCCAGGCCGCCCGCGCGGACGCGCTCGACGATGCGCAGGGTGCTGTCATAGAGCGCGGGATCGCCCCAGACGAGCAGCGCCCCGGTCTGCCCCTCCGCCAGTTCCAGCCGGAACAGCGCCGCGTAGGACGCGGCGATGCGGGCGTGCCAGTCGTCGACGACGCCGCGATAATCGTCCCCCGCCTCGGCGCGGCGTGGGGTTTCCATCGTCACACTGCGCCGGGGCTTTTCGATGAAGCGCGCGCAGATCGCCTCGCGCAGATGGCGCAGCGCCGCCTTCTCCTGCCCCTTGTCGGGCAGGAAGATCACATCGGCGCGGTTCAGCGCCGCGATCGCCTGGACCGTCATCTGGTCCGGATCGCCGGCGCCGATGCCGATGATCAGCAACTTGCGCATCCGCCTCATCCTCCGTGCTCGGCCCGGCGCATAGCACGCCGCGTCGCGCGGGGCAGCGTCGGTTCCGTCACAGCGCGCGGACGATCTCCAGACGGGCGCCATGGGCCAGCGCCCGGTCGAGGCAGCGATCGGCCGGTCCGAAGAAGGAGAGCGCGAAGGCGCCCTGCCCGCGCCGGCCGAGCTGGCGCGTCAGCCCCTCGCAGGCCTCGCCGCGCGGCTGCGCCAGCGAGAGCATCTGGCGGCCGAGCCGGAATTGCGCCAGCGCGAAGCCGAGGCCGGGCGCGGCCCCGGTCGCGAGCGGCTCGAGCCCGGTGACCGCGCGATAGCGGGCGACAGACGCGGCGAGATCGCGGACGGCGACCGTGACGCCGGCGATACCGGTCACGCCATTGGCGTGGCGGCGGGCCGCGCCTTCGGGCACGCGCAGCGCGCGCGGCGTGACATCCTCGCAGAGGAAGGGGATGTCGGGTTCGGGCGGGCGGGAGGAGCGCCAGGCGATGCGGGTTCCGTCCGGCTGCAGGCGCTCGCCGTCGATCGGCCCCTCGATCGCGATGCCGGCATCGCGGATTCGGGCGGTGTCCTTGTCGAGGTCGTCCGCCGGCAGCAGGGCGTAATCAACCAGGCCACTGCCCGCCTCGTCCAGCACCCGCCACCAGCGGAAGCCGGGCACGGGACGGGCGAAGGCGATGATTTCGAGATAGGCGCCGTCGGCCAGGACGATCAGCGCGTTGCGCGAGCCGCGCGGATGCTCGCCGCCGGGAAGGACAGTAAAACCCAGCGCCGTGTAGTCGGCGACCGCCTTGTCGAGATCGGTGACGGCGATGACGATGTGGTCGATGCTCTGGCGCATGAGGCTCCCCTGACAAGGCCCGATCCGTCATGGGTCGGCCGGAAAGCCCGCCACGACAAGCCCGGCCGGCGCATCGCGCCACTGTTCCGGGATGGCTTGACGCCCGCATCCCCAAGAAAATCGGCGTGGCGAGCGCTAGGGCGTCGCTGTGGCGAAATCTCGGATTGATACGATTCGTTAAGAGTAGCTAAGTTGAGCGATTGATTCGTGTCGGCGTTCCCCAAGCTCCACAGGCGCACTCTTCGAGGCCACCACTTGACCGCGCTCCCTCTCGCCGACTCGCAGGACTGGCTGGGCACGCCGGCGCGCGTGGCGGCGGCCGGCGGAGTGGCCGACGATGAGGCCGCCTCGGCCCGGCGGCTGGTCGCAGCCCAGCAGAGTTTCCTCGAATTGCGGCTCGAAGCGGCTCTGGGCCGGCTTGCGGCCATGGAGACGCTGATCGAGGCGGAGCGGCTGCATCTGCGGCAGGCGCGGGCGGCGCTCGCCGCCACCGAGCGCGCCCTCGAACAGCAGCGGGACGCGACCGCGCAATCCGACCGCCAGAGGCAGGCGGCGGCCGCCGAGATCGGGCGGCTGAAGGAGGCCCTGCACGAGGCGTCGATCGAGAAGGCCAGACAGGCGAGCCGGATCGCGGCGCTCGATGCCGCCCTTGCCGATCGCCTGGCGGAAATCGCCCGGCTCGACGGGGCCGGCGCCACCGCCGAAAGCGAACTTCGCGCCGCCCGGGCGCAGCATGCCTGGGCCACCGACGCGCTGCAGCGTGAATGCCTTCGGCTCGAAGACACGCTGCAGGGCGAGCGCCGCGACAAGCTGCTGCTCCAGCGCGCGCTGGATCTCGCCCGCGCCAACCGCCGGGCACTGCAGGACCAGCTGCTCGCGGCCTCTTCGCTTCCCTGCACGATCCCATTGCCGCCCGTCCGCGCCGATTTCTCTGCCCCATTCACCCTCGGAGAGGACGGGCCCATGCCGCCTGCCCTTCCGGCTCTCACGGAGCAAAGCCATGCAGCCTGCCGTTAGCGATCTCGCCACCGTCACCACCCTGCGCCAGAGCCTGCCGACCTCGGAACAGTTCCTCAACGCCTCCGACAAGATCGCCGCCTTCCCCGCGGCGGCCGTCGCGCCGGCGGAGCCCGCGCGGCCGGCAACCCCGCCCCAGCCGCAGCGGGACTGGCCCTCCGCGCTCGCCCTGATCGAGGAGACGAGCGAGGCGATCCGGATCAGCAATCTGCGCTACGCCCAGCTCGAGGAGCGGCTGCAGCAGACCATCGCGCAGGCGGCGGTGAACATGCGCGAGCTCGAGGCGCAGATCGCCACCGCCAACGAGATGCTGTGGCGGTCCGAGGAGCGGGCCCGCCAGGCCGAGGCGCGCGCGCTGGAAGCCGAAGGCTGGCTCGCCCGGCTGCACGACGCCGTCACCACCTCCTTCTCGCCGGCCAATCGCGCCCAACCGCGCGAGTGACCGTGAACCCGAACGCGCCCAGCCTCAGCCGCGCCATGCTGCGGTCTCCCGCTGGCCGGGAGACGCCGGAGCGCGGGCCTGCGCCGCCGCCGCGCCCGCTGGCACGCCGCCTGACCGGCCGGCCGCACCCGCAGGACACGCTGGCGCTGGTCGAAGGAGCGGGCGCCGCCTTCGAATCGATGCAGCTGCAATTGCTCGACATTCTGCACAAGGCGCGCGGCTCGCTCGAGGACGCCGAGCGCGAGAAGGTCAAGCTGCAGCAGCAGATCGCGGCGCTCGCGCAGGAGAAGGACGAACTCAGCCAGCGCGCCCAGAAGGCGGAAGCGACACTGAGCCGCGCCAACGAGGTTCTGCAGACGCAACAGGGGGTGCTGGAGAAGGCGCTGCTGCGCGAACGCGAGGCGGTGCAGCGGGCCTATATGCTCGAGCTCAGGCTGCGACAGGCCGGGGGTGTGCCGCGGGCCGGCTGACGGCCGCGTTCGCGCCAAAGAAGTTGTTTGCAACTCGCAGGGACAGCCACTGCGATGTTGCCTTGCGGCCCGGCCCGTCCTCTGCTGGCGTAGCGCCTTGAACTGCAGCCCGGAAAGCGCCATCGCCGGGCCTTTTGAAGGCGGCGTGCCCTGCGTCGAGAAGGGCAAGGTGGGTGGGGTGGCTTCGATGATCGGTGCAAGTCTGAGGCGTCTCATCGGGGGGCGGAGCGAGGCGCAGGAGCCGCCGCCGGCTCCCGCCTTCCCCGTGCCCGAGACCGCCGCCAACGAGCCGGGCGATCCGATCGCGCCCCTCGCACCGCCGCCGCCGAAGCCCGGCAGCTCGCATGAGGTCGGCCAACTGATGACCGCCATCAGCGAGCAGTCCAACGAACTCCAGGCCGAATTCGCCAAGATCTCGAACTGGTCGGTCCAGCTCGACCTGCTGATGACGCGCACCGCGACGATGCAGCAGATCCTGCCCAAGTTCATCCAGACCTCGCAGGATCAGGCCGCGCAGATCGAGGAGCTGAGCAGCGTCTGCACCCGCCAGGAGCGCGAGATCGCCGGGCTGCAGAGCGAGATCGGCCATTATCGGCCGCTGGCGATGCGCTACGAGGAGGAGCTGCATCGCAGCCGCGCCGCGCTCGACCACAACCAGGCGGCACTCGCCGCGCTGGAAGCCGAGCACGCCAAGCTGCAGAGCGAGGTGAACGCGCTGATGCAGCGGCTCTCGCGGGCTGATTCGCGCATCCAGCGCCTCTCCGAGGAGCGCCAGGTCGTCGACCAGAAGCTGCTCGAGAAATCCGCCGCGGCGCAGAACCTGGCGCGCGAGGTGGCGATGCTGCGCTCCGACCTCGTCGCCGCCACCGGCGAGAACAGCCGCCTGCAGCGGGACATCGCGGCGCTGGCGGAGAAGATGAGCGGCGAGCGCGAGGCCGCCAATGAGGCCGCCGGCCAGGCGCAGACGCGCATCGCCACGGCGCTGCAGACGATCAAGGAGCTGGAGGCCCAGGCCGCGGCGGCCGCCGAGCGCGAACGCCGGCTGGTCGAGGATCTCGGCCAGCGCGACAAGACCGTCTACGATCTCGAGATCAAGCTCTCGGCCCTGCAGTCCAAAGCCGATTTCCTGACCGGGGTGAACCAGCAGCTGCGCACCGATCTGCGCCACCACATCGACCATGTCGGCACGCTGGAGCACTCCAACCGCCAGCTGATCGAGGCGATGTCGCGCCACCGGCTCGCCACCGGCGCCGAGGAGGCCGAGGACGGCGAGCCGCCGGCCCGCCGCGCCGCGGGCGAGTAGCCCGTTCCGCCCCGGCCGGTCAGGCCGCCGCGAAGGCCCGCGCGATGACGGCCTGCGCCTCCTCCTGGATGCGGGCGAGATGGCCGGCGTCGCGGAAGCTCTCAGCGTAGATCTTGTAGACCTCCTCCGTGCCCGAGGGGCGGGCGCAGAACCAGCCCTCGCCCGTGACGACCTTGACGCCGCCGATCGCCGCGCCATTGCCCGGCGCCGCGTTGAGGACGGCGGTGATGGGTTCGCCGGCGAGCGTGTCGGTGCCGAGCTGGGCCTGCGACAGGTTCTTCAGCACCGCCTTCTGCTCGCGTGTCGCGGGCGCGTCGGTGCGGGCATAGAGCGGCTCGCCCAGATCCTTCGTGATCGCGGCATAGCGCTCGCCGGGGTCGGAGCCCGTCTTCGCGGTGATCTCCGCGGCGAGCAGGCCGAGGATCAGCCCGTCCTTATCCGTGCTCCAGCTCGTGCCGTCGAGGCGCAGGAAGGAGGCGCCGGCGCTCTCCTCGCCGCCGAAGCCGAAGCTGCCGTCGGAGAGGCCCTCGACGAACCATTTGAAGCCGACCGGCACCTCGACCAGACGCCGGCCGAGCCGCGCCGCGACGCGGTCGATGACGGCGCTGCTGACGATGGTCTTGCCGATGGCGGCGTCCGCCCGCCAGCCGGCGCGGTTGCGGAAGAGATAGTCGATCGCCACCGCGAGATAATGGTTCGGGTTCATCAGCCCGCCGCTGCGGCTGACGATGCCGTGGCGGTCGGCGTCGGTGTCGTTGGCGAAGGCGACGTCGAAGCGGTCCTTCATCGCAATCAGCCCGGTCATCGCATAGGGCGAAGAGCAGTCCATACGGATCTTGCCGTCCCAATCCGCCGGCATGAAGGCGAAGGTCGGGTCGAGCGTCTGGTCCAAGATGGTCGCGTTCAGGCGGTAGCGCTCGATGATCGGGGCGTAATAGTCGAGGCCCGCCCCGCCGAGCGGATCGATGCCGATGGCGACGCCGGCGCTGCGGATCGCCTCCATGTCGAGGACACTGCCGAGCTCGGCGACATAGGCCTCGCGGAAGCCATGGCGGCGGACATGGTCGGAGGCGAGCGCCCGCGCATAGGGGATGCGCGAGACGCCATCGAGCCCGGCCTCGATCAGCGCATTGGCCTTGCGCTCGATCCAGCCGGTGGCGTCGGTGTCGGCCGGGCCGCCATGGGGCGGGTTGTACTTGAAGCCGCCATCGGCCGGCGGGTTGTGCGAGGGCGAGATCACCACGCCGTCGGCCAGACCGGTCTTGCGCCCGCGGTTATGGCCGATGATGGCGTGCGAGATCACCGGCGTCGGCGTGAAGCGCAGATCCTCATCGACCAGCGTGGTCACGCCATTGGCGGCGAAGACCTCCAGCGCGGTCTCGAAGGCCGGGCGCGACAGGGCATGGGTGTCGATGCCGAGGAAGAGCGGGCCGTCGATGCCCTGCTCCCGCCGATAGAGGCAGATCGCCTGGGAGATGGCGAGGATATGGGCCTCGTTGAAGGAGCGCAGCAGCGAGGAGCCGCGATGGCCCGAGGTGCCGAAGGCGACGCGCTGGGCCGGATCGGCCGGATTGGGCCGCTCGAAATAGGCCTGGCCGAGCCGGGCGAGATCGACCAGAAGGCTGGGGTCGAGCGGCTTGCCCGCGAGCGGGCTGATCGTGGACGACATCGGGATTCCTCAGCGAAGGGTCTGCGCCGGTTCTAGGACGAGCGGTCTTAGGACGCGAGAGTGAAGCATCCGTTCCCGGCCGGGCAAAGTTGGGGCAGCCGCGAGCGCCCGTCGCCCGCGCGGCGCGGGCCGCTTGATCGGGATCAATGCGGCGGCGGCGGCGTTTGACGATCACAGCCCTGCAGGTCCCCGGGGGCTCCGGTCCCGGGGCAACGGGCCAGACCCAGCCGAGGATTCGTCAATGCAACTCCCCCATGGTGCCGTGATCGCCGTCGTCGACGGCCAGCAGTTCGCGCTCTTCCGCAACAGCGGCAACGAGGCCGAGCCGGCGCTGGCCGCCCTGCCCTCGCCCCATCTCGACGAGCACAACAGGGCCGGCGGCGGCGGGCGCGATTCCAGCTCCGCCAACCCGACCGGGCACCAGATCGACGAGGACGCCCATGCGGCGGCGGCGACCGCCTGGCTCAACCATCAGGTCACCGGGCACAAGATCAGCCATCTCGTCGTGATCGCCTCGCCGCGAACGCTCGGCGAGATGCGGCGCCATTACCACAAGCAGCTCGAGGCCGCGCTGGTCGCCGAACTGCCCAAGAACCTGATCGGCAAGAGCGGGCCGGAGCTTCTCGGCGCGCTGCGCGGGCATTAGCCCTCGCGGGCGGTCCCACTCCCTCGGAAACAGGCCGTCATTCCGGGGCGGGCCGTCAGGCCCGAGCCCGGAACCCATGAACACCACGGCAGATTATGGGGGAACCCCGTTGCCCTTGGGCCGCTCCGGTGTTCATGGATTCCGGGCTCTTCGCTGCGCGAAGCCCCGGAATGACCGGCTGGTTGCAACACAACGCGACCCTCTTCAGTCGCGGGTCAGCCCCGCCCCCTGCATCGCCGCCTCGACCTCGTCGCGGCCGATGCGACCCTGTGCATCGAGCCGCGCCGCGATCGCCGCATGGGCGGCGCGCACCGCCGGCCGATAGAGGATCGCGGTCGCGGCCCTTTCGCAGCGGGCCCGCAGCGGCTCCGCCTGCTCCGGCTGCAGCAAGGCGAGAAAGGGCTGCATCTGGGCGAGGTCGTCGGCATGGGATTCGATCGCGCCCGGATACCATTTCAATCCCGCCGGCTCGTTCCAGTAGAGCATCTCGCCGCAATGGCCGGCGGCGAGGATGGTGATCTCGATCTCGGCGCGCTTTCGGTCCTGCGCGCTCCTGGCATCGAAGCCCCGGCGATAGGGCTCGAAACAGGTCTCGCCGGAGACGCCCTGCGGCGGGCGCAGCCAGGCATGGGTGATGGCGCGGCCATGATGCCAGCCGACGACGATGTGCCCCGCCTCGTGGGCGGCGCAGGCGGCGCGGCGGATCGCGGGGGGAATGGCGGCGAGCTTCGGCATCCTGGCCGGTGGCGGCGCCTCAGAGCCGCGCGTGGCCGGCCGGGGTGATCGTGACCGTGCCGTTCGGCCCGTCCTCGAACCAGCCCAGCGCCTTGCCGTGCTCATAGCTCGCCATCACCGCCTTGGTGTCCCATCCATTCATCGCCGCGATCGAGAGCAGATTGCCGGCGGCGAGCCATTCGCCGGGCTCGGTCTCGAAATGGGCGAAGACGTCGAGCGCCAGCCGGGCCGTTTCCGCATCGCTCGCCGCCATCGCATCGCTCTCCCGCGCGTCTCCGTGACAGGATGTCCGCGCCGCGGCGCGCAGGCAAGCCTGCAAGGGGACGTGGCGCGACGTCGTGGCGGGCGCCGGCCGGGCAGCGCCCGTGCTAGGCTGCCGCGGAGCGAAGCGCTGCCGGCCGGCGGGCGCGCCCCTCCGATGCGGACCAGGTCATGGGAACGTTCAAGATGCTGGCGCTCGGGGGGCTTGGGCTCGTCGCCGCGCTGGCGGCGGTCGCGATCGGGATCTGGATCTATGTGATGAGCACGATCGAGCAGCCGACATACGTGTCGGTCCGGCAGGACGGGGCCATCGAGATCCGCGACTATCCGGCGCTGCGCGTGGCGGAGGTGACGCGGCAGGGCGACCGGCAGACGGCGGTGCGCGCCGGCTTCGCGCCGCTCGCGGCCTATATCTTCGCGAAGAACCGGCCCGGCGACAGCATCAGCATGACCGCCCCGGTGACGCAGACGCCGGCGCAACCCGCGGCGCAGAGCTGGCTGGTGCGCTTCGTGATGCCGTCGAAATACACGCTCGAGACCTTGCCGAAGGCGGCGGGCGAGGATGTGCGCCTGCTGGAGCTGCCGGCGGCGCGGCGCGCCGCGATCCGCTTCTCCGGCGTCGCCACCGACGCGCTGATCGCGGAGAAGGAGGCGGAGCTGCGGGCCTGGCTGGCGAAAGCGGGGATCGCGATCCGGGGCGAGGCGACCTATGCCTATTACAACGACCCCTGGACGCCCGGCCCGCTGCGGCGCAACGAGGTGCTGTTCGAGGTCGAGGGGCCGTAGGGCCAGAACAGCCAGAACGGTCCTCCTCGCAGGCAGACGCACAGACAGCATGGCCTCACGGCCGTTGGACGGGCCGCGGTCACCCGGGCGACGCGCCAGGGGGCTCCCGCTCGCGGTTGGGGTCCGCGCCCGACACGACCAGCCGGCGCAGTTCATCGGCGACGACGTCGTAGACCAGACGGATGCGGCGACTGGTCTGCAGCTCTCGATGTGTCACCAGCCAGAGCGGCACCGGGACGCGCGACAGCTCCGGCAAGAGCTTTCTCAGCCCCGGCATGCGCGCCGCCGCGATGTCGAGGACGACGCCGACGCCGATCCCCCGATGGGTCATCTCCCAGAGCGCCGACGCGCTGTTCGACACCACGGAGCACTGCTCCGGCCCGAGCCGGATCCCCTGGAGCTCCATGTGGCCGACGAACTGCTCGACCGGGTCGAAGGCCAGGACTGTCGCGCCGACCAGATCGGCGGCCGCCCGCGGCAAGCCGTGACGCGCGATCCACGCGTCTGAGGCATAAAGATGCGCGGCCAGTTCCCCGATCAGACGGCCGATCAGTTCCGGCTCCGTGGGGCGGACATGGCGGATGGCGATGTCGGCCTCGCGTCGCCTGAGATCGCTGAGCGCATCGGTCGCGATGACCACGACGGTAACCTGGGGCACCTCCTCGCGCAGGCGCTCGACGATGCCGGGCATGACATGCGTCGCGACCGCATCCGTGACCGACAGGCGGACGAGGCCCGCCAGCTCGGATGCCTGGCCCGCGGCGCCAAGTGCGAGCGCCTCCGCCGCGGCAGCCATCTGGCGGGCGTGCTCCAGCATGCCGGCCCCTCCAGCCGTCAGGATCAGCCTTTTCCCGACCCGCTCGAACAGGGTGACGGCGAGCTGTTCCTCAAGGGCGGCCACCTGCCGCGACAAGGTCGGCTGGCTCAGACCGAGTTGGCGCGACGCCGCGGACAAGGACCCCGCTTCGGCCGTGGCTCGAAAGGCCCGCACCCAGTTCCAATCGATGCCATCCATGCATGTATGAATATCGCATCTCTGAAATCGGTGAAATCCAAATATTGCAGCCTGTGCGATGAGAGGGGCTGATGGAGCCTGGCATGCCAACCCGACGAGAGCCTGAAGACGATCCCGATGCCGCGTTCTGGAACCGGGCGGCGCGGGCCTATTCACGAAGCGCGATCAAGGATCCCGCCGGCTATGAGCGCACCCTGTCCTCGACGCTGGATCTGCTGAGCGCCGGGGATCGGGTTCTGGAGCTAGGCTGCGGAACCGGCGAGACAGCGCTGCGGCTGGCGCCTTCGATCGGCCACATCACCGGGACGGACGTCTCGCACGAGATGATCGCCATCGCCGAGGCGCGCAAGGCCGCGGCCGCCTGCCCGAACGCGACGTTCACTGTCGCGAACGGGTGCGACCCGCCCAGGCCGGACGCGTCTTTCGACGCGGTGCTGGCCTTCAATCTCCTGCACCTGATCGCGGACCGGCCACGCCTGCTGGAGTCCGTCGCGCGGGCCCTGAAGCCGGGCGGGCTGTTCATCACCAAGACACCCTGCCTGTCCGAGATGAATGCGGTCATCCGCCTCGCCATCCCCCTGATGCAGTATATCGGCAAGGCACCGTCGCTGTCGTTCTTCACGGCCGATGAACTGACCCGCGAAGTCACCGCCGGCGGCTTCTCGATCATCGATCGCACGCGCCATGGATCGGGCCGGACGGATTTCCGCGTGTTCCTGGCCGCACGAAAGCCGGGCCCGTGAGCGCCACCCGCCCCGCGGCCCCGGCGGCCTCGCCATGGCTCCGACAGGCCGTCGGCCCGCTCGAGCGACATGTCCTGTCGCATCCCGTTCATCACACCGAGGAGGACCAACCCCGATGAAGACCATGCTGTCGGTGACGACCCTGATGCTGTGCTTGGGCGCCACGCCCATCCTGGCCCAGAGCTGCGAAGGGAATTTCCGCGTCGAGGGCACGCCGATGCTCACCGCGCTGAATTTCCGAACCTCGCAGATCTTCGCCGGCGTCAACCGGGACCGGGCCCTCGACAATCTGCGCAGCGCGATGCTCGCCGAGGGCTTCATCCGCGTCGGCGTCGACCGCTCCGCTGGGGCACTGACGGCCTTTCAGGAGACCTCCGGGTCTGGCCGCCCCCAGACCCTTCGCGTGTCGGCACGCAAGACGGGCAACGGCACGCGGGTGGACGCGGTCTTCATGATCCAGGCCGGCCAACTGGCCGATGCCGCAACCATTCGCGGCTATCTCTGCAGGGTCGTCTCGGCGGCGCGCGGCTGAGGCTTTCCATCCCGAGCGCCGCGCGACCGTCCAGGCCACGAGCGCGGCGCGCCTCGGGCAGCCCCCGCCCCGTCGCAATTCCCTCGTTGCCCCGCGCCGCGCGATCGGCTATCCACCATGCACGGATTGCGCCCGTAGCTCAGCTGGATAGAGCGTTGCCCTCCGAAGGCAAAGGTCACACGTTCGAATCGTGTCGGGCGCGCCACTTCGGTATAGATCTGCGAACTCCCTGCACGTTGGCCGGGCCGTCCTTGACGGCTTGGGCCAGCACGTGGGTGTTACCGACGAGACGGACGATACCGTCATCCACCTCCACGCGATCAAGCACGGCGCGGAGATAGCCCTTCCGAAACGGGATCGGTCCGTTTGCGATGTTTTCCGAGACGAGTTGGCCGAATCGCATCAGCACCTCATGGGAAAATGCCTCCTGCCCTGATCGGGGCGCCTGAAGCCTTTCGAGCTCGGCTTCCACCTTGGCGATCTCGCTGCGACGCTGGGTGATACGGCTCTTGATTTCATCATCGATGAAGTCGGTGCCTTCGATCAGGTCGATCAGCCGCCGGAGCTTGTCGCGCGCTTCGGCGCCAGATTGCTGAAGACGCCGGATGCGCTGCTCGATCTCCTCGGCACGACGCGAGCGGGAATCGATGACGGCTGACAGCACGTCGGCGAGCCGTTCCGGCTGAAGAAGGTTTTTCTTGAGAGCGTCGACGACGAGGCCATCGAGCCGGTCCATGCGGATCGACCGCCCTTTGCACGCGGTCTTGCCCTGCCGGGCGCTGGCGGAGCAGGTGTAGTACTTGTAGACCCTGCCCTGACCACCGGTGCCTGTCCGCAGCGTCATCGCAGCTCCGCAGCTGCAGGAGGCGAGACCCGTCAGCAGGATCGGCCCGGTGACCACGCGTGGGGCGACGACCTTAGGGCTGCGGGTCGGCAGAGCCTGCTGGACCCACTCGAATAAGGTTGCGTCGACGATCGGCTCGACCTCGCCATGAATGTGCTGGTCTGCCGGCTTCTGGCGGAGTGTCCGCGAGCAGCGGCGATTGAAGGTCGTCTCGCCGATGTAGGCCCTGTTGGTCAGGATCGTGTGGACGGCAGCGACGCCGAACAGGCCACCCCGCTTGGTTCGGTAGCCGTGCCCGTTCAGCCAGGTCGCGATCGCCTTGACGCCCATCGGCCCGCTGGTGCCGTCCCCATCACGGTACAGGAGGAAGATCCGTCGAACCAGCTCGGCCTCAACGGGATCGATGACAAGGATCTTCTTGTCGCGGTTGCCGTGCCGGGCGACCACCGTGGTCGTGAAGCCGAGCGCTACGGGGGAACCGTTGTAGAAGCCCTGGCGCGCATTCTCCTGCATCGCCCGGCGGACGTGCTTTCCGTTTTCGCGCGACTGGTGCTCGTCGAACATGGCGATCAGCTGACGCATCATGGCGTCGGCCGGTTCGTCGCCGAGTTCCTGCGTGATCGAGACCAGCTTCACCCCGGCCTTCTCGAGCCGCCGACGATAAAGTTCGAGGTTGAAGGAATCCCGGAAAAACCGGGAGTAGGAATGGACCAGAACGGCGTCGAAGGGATGGTCGTCGTCGAGCGCCCTCTCGATCAAGGCCTGGAACTGAGGCCGGTTGTCATCGGTCGCCGACAGTCCGGGATCGACATAGGTCGCAACGAGCTCCCAGCCCTTGGCGGCGACATAGTCGGCAATCTGACGATTCTGATCGGGGATGGACAGATCGCTATCGGCCTGCCGACCGGTCGAGACGCGGCAATAGGAGCACACACGCAATGGGCCGGTCGAGACGGTCTGGTGGGCTGCTGATCGCTTCTTCGCCGCCATGGTCTCCGACCTTCCATCCATCAGCCATTGCCACGCAGCAGGGCGTCGATTTCATCACCCAGATAGTGGCTCAGCAACTCGATTTCCCGGGGCGTCACCGGCAAGCTCTCGAAATTCGTTTCCACTTGGAGATAGGCTTCCTCGCGCCCTCTTCTCGATGACCTCGACCGAAGCGGCGCACCGCCCCCGGCCAACTGGCCGGAGGCGACGGGAACGCGTTTCGGTTTGGGCCTTCGGGCCATGACAGCCTCCGGTCGGGAGGCTGTCCAAGTTCACCACGTCGCAGGCGGCGACTAGGGGGAGAGTTTCCGATGGGCTATGTCAGCAGGATCGGCAGCTCTGCGATTTCGCTCGGCGACAGGCGCCGTGGCTTCTTGAACTGCGTCGGCGAGCCGGCGATTTTCTGCCGCAGTGTTGGCAGCTGTCTGGACGTGAAGTGTTTCCCGGGCTTGTCCGACGGACTGATGATCTGCGCGCATCGATCACGCATGGCGTCTCGACACAGAAGGTTCAATTCGGAAATTGGTGGGAGGGACCCGACCTTCCCAGTCGTTGCCATCGCCAGGATCTGGTCGAACAGCCCCCATGCCGGTGCGATCTCCGGATTGGACGCGACGGAGCGGATATCCTCGACCTGAAACAGCTCCTGGGCCATCAGGCACGTGACGACCATCCGCCCCGTGCGGACCAGATCCCCCAACGCGATGATCCACTGATAGAGAAGAGTATTACGCGCATCGTCGCGCCAGATCTTAGCCGGGTTGATCCGCCCGTGAAGAGCCAGCAAAGCGCGCTGATGGGCGTCTACGGCATATTCGTTGGTATGTGCTTCGGTAAGCTTACCCTCGACTGCAGTCTGGAAGAAAATGGGCCAGTGACAGCTTTCTCGCGCATTAGGTGTGTTGACCTCCAGCACCCGACGCAGATTTCCTCTCTGAATTTTTACTATTTCATGAACCTTGAACGCGACCCTCGCAAGTTCGGTACAATGGTCGATCGGTTTTTGCGCCATGGCGCCCTGCCATTGCTTGCCGACTTCCAGCAATCGGTCATCGATCGGAGCGGCGAAGAATGGGCAGGCACCGGCTTCGATGTGGGATCGGTCTTTCAGCCAGCTTTCCAGGTTAGGCGGTCCACCTGGCCATCTTTTGACACCGGCCGCTACAAGCACCGCTTTTCCGGCATGTCCATCGAACTTCAGAATTCCGGCGATGATGCGCTTGATATAGAGGATCGTGAGGACTTCGTAGAGGCTCTTGGCAGGTCCCCTCTTGCTGAAGCGATCTGGTTTGGCGCGAAACAACACATCGAGATCGTCCTGATCTTTTTCATGCAAGGTCACGTTGCGCCCAAGGAAGGTCGTACGCACATTGATGTCGGCCACCACTCGGCCTTTTTCTGCAGCGGCAGCGGTCGCGGCGAAGGCAACCAACGACGATTGATACCGATGCTTTCGCAACTCCATCTCGGCTAAAAATTCACGATGAGCTCTGCTGAGCACGGCTCCCGGTGCAGTCGTCTCGCTCTCCATCCGAGGAGGCATTGTACGCTGAAGGCCCGGCCAACCGGCCGGGGTAATGGGCGACTCGTCGATGATCGACCTTCCGAATTTGAGCGCCTTTTCGTACGGGATGATGAAGCATCGCAGTGATCTTGCTCCTGCGGCCTTCGCCGCGACCAGCCGCTCGACACCGTCGATGAGTTCCCGCCCTTTGCCCCCTTCGACCAATAGACAAGGCTGATACAGTAGTGAAGCGTAAAGCGGTTGCCCGCTCGTCAGCGTGCGCGAAAGCAGCTTGTATTGCCGTATCGACGGCACATGTTTCTCAATTTCTTTGATCGGCACGTCTTCGAGCCGAAGCTCCGGAAGGATTTCGCCCGAACACACCTGCTCGTTGCAGGCGCTCGCTATGTCGTAGATATTCACAAAGTGCTCGCCAAGGTAGCGGGCCTCACCATACCTGGCTGAAGCAAGATCGGAGGCGCTGAAGTAGGCGCGCGGATAGGGGTTGCGGGGATCGTAACGCATGGGAGCGCTCGCTAGTCAGCCGAATCAGATCAGGTCGATGCGAAAATGTCTCATCGACCTGATCCAATTCCCATGTTCTTTTTCTGTTCTTTAAGCTGATGGTTAACTTGTCGTAGCCTGCAGGGCTGTGGCCGCAGTACGGGAGCGCCGGCTACTTGATGGCATTGCCCTGCTGATAGAGTTCGAGCTCGACCGCGACGACGCCGTCGGTATCTCCGACGATGTAGTCCTCAGTGGTGAGGAGCCCGCAGTCGGTGTCGATCATGGCGGCGTGGGCCGAGCCGCCGTCGGCCGGCAGCATCCTCGGCGTCGCGCCGAAGGCCCGGATGGGGAGGCGCTCGCTCTCGAGAGCGGAGACGTGAGCGACGAGCCCGAGAACGACCACTGCGCGGGCGCCACCGGCTCGCGCGCTCGCCGCTTCCTGACGGCCGAAGACCGCGGTGCGGCCGAGATGGGTCGCATCGATCACCACGACCCGATCCTTCGACCCGGTCTTAAGCATGGAGTTGAGATCGCTGCGTCCGTCACGGACGATGATGGGCAGCGCCAGCCCTTCGAACTCGTCCGATTTGCTGTAGCTGATCGTGAGCGGCAGGACCCGGGCGTAGAGCCCATGGGTCTTGCAGACGTTGAAGCATTTGAACTGGGTCACGGTGTGCCTCCGGATGTTGCGCCCGCAGGTGCTCGCCGGGGATCGGCAAGGCTCCTGCGGGCGGAGGCTCTCGAGTAATGGCACTTTCGGCGTTCCCGATAGGGGGAAAGTTTCCGACGAGGTCGGGATCCCGGAGCCGGCAGGTCTGGCAGCTCGTCGATCCTCGGCCTCGGGCGATCGACGATCGTTGAGTCTTCAGAAGGCCCTTTCCTTCTCGATGCCCTGCCCGCGCGACACAAAGCTCACATTCGCGACGGCAGCCCCGAGCGTGACGTGCCGATGGATGATGACCTCGATGATCCTGATCAGGCGATCGACATCGTCGGTCTTCGGCCGGAAGAAGTAGATCTCGTTTGCGACCGAGCGCCGCCAGGTCGCGTTGAATCCGTAGGCCGAGTAGCGCCGCAGCGTCCGGCGATCGATGTCGGCCATGTTGCAATGGGCGATG
>NZ_LSKN01000138.1:0-30473 GCF_001557075.1 Methylobacterium sp. CCH7-A2 | reverse complement strand
GGAACATCAACGTTCCAGTCCCCGCGCGAAAGGTGAGGCCGGGACGACGCTTACGATTCTATCATGAGGTGGGCCTGACGGTGCGCAAACGGCGAGCGACGTGGCGTGCGGTGACAACCCGTGTGCCCATCCTCCTCGAAGCGAAGGCCGATGCGCGCTGGTTGCTGGATTTCGTCCACGACGCGCACCCTGCTGACATCTCAACCAGCCATACAGCTATTTGCCATAGGGCCGATTGCTTGGCATGACGGCAGCCCCATGCAACGACGCGATCAAACTTGTTCGATACCCATCGTCTGGCAGAGTTCTCGCCATTCTCGAGGCGATAGCCCGCTTGTCGCTGCCGTCAGCTTCTCCCCCGCAATCATCCGCCGCACCGCAGTTATGGCGGTGCGTGAGAGCGACGCGCTACCCATGCGATGTTCCACGAACGCTTCATGGCTAAGCGGAACCCACCGACTCATGATTTCCAGCATGGCCTCCGCATACACGCGGATTTCGTACTGAGCGTGCGGGTCCGCCCGTAGGCGAAGGAAGCCCATTAGGTTGTGGAGATTGGCCTTCCAATACCACTGGGTATAGGTGTTAAGAGTCAGGTTCATTCGGGCGAGTTCTCGCGCAAGGCCTGACCTGTCCTCGTCTGGAGCCTGTTCGTCTGAGGGTTCGTTCAGCATCCACGCATAATTCGAATAGGTGCGTTCAGCATCTTCGCGCAAAATCTCCAGCACACGGCGCGCCTCGTCGCCTTCAAGGACTTCGCCCCGTCCCTGTCGATTGCTGCTCGACTGAGCTGCGAGATGCTGCTGCTCAGGAATATAGAATTCCTTATCTAGAATGGAGTAGCGGGCGGAATACTCATTTACGCTCGCGGTGCGATGGCGAATCCATTGTCTGGCAACAAATATCGGTAGCTTGACGTGAAACTTAATGTCAGCCATTTCAAAAGGCGTAGTGTGCCAATGCCTCATCAAATACATGATGAGGCCACGGTCCTCGCTGACTTTCTTTGTGCCTCTACCGTACGAAACGCGTGCCGCCTGCACCACCGCGCTGTCGTCGCCCATGTAGTCGATCACCCGGACAAAACCGTGGTCGAGAACCTGGAAGGGCTCGTAGAGAATTTCCTCCAACGCCGCGACGGTCGGCCGCAACGTCTGCGAGGACGTCGCACGGGTCTGCCGGATCTCTTCTCGTTGCTCGCTGGTGATGCTCATTGGATTCCTTCCTCGTCTCGCAAGCGAGTACGTGACTGCTTCACTTCTCGCAAGTTCGCCGCCTCGCGTCCGGACGGGCGACGATCTGATAAGCGCTCAGTACGATCAGCATCATGCTTCTTGATTCCCCCTACGACGGACAACGACAGTGGTGTTCCAGGCGGGGTGGTGCTGTGGACGAGACAGCTGTCACAATATGCGGAGTGATAGGGTGTATCGAGAAGATGGCGTATTCACCGATGTCACGATACGAATGGCTTAACGAATATGGCCGGCAGTGGCGCTCCTGGCCGGCGCCGGACGGCCAGACGATCGATCAGATCGCCTGGCTGGTGAACGAGATCCGGCGCAATCCGGATTCGCGCCGCCTGATCGTCTCGGCCTGGAATCCAGCCGACATTCCGAAGATGGCGCTGGCGCCCTGCCACTGCCTGTTCCAGTTCTTCGTCGCCGACGGAAAGCTGTCCTGCCAGCTCTACCAGCGCTCGGCCGACGTCTTCCTCGGCGTGCCCTTCAACATCGCGAGCTATGCGCTGCTGACGCATATGGTGGCGCAGGTGACCGGCTTGGGCGTCGGGGAATTCGTCCACTCCTTCGGCGACACGCATCTTTATGTGAATCACCTCGACCAGGCGCAGCTGCAGCTGACGCGAGAGTTCAGGCCGCTGCCGAAGCTCGTGCTCAACCCGGCGGTGACGAAGCTCGAGGATTTCCGCTTCGAGGATGTGACGATCGAGGGCTACGACCCGCATCCGGCGATCAAGGCGCCGATCGCGGTATGACCCTCACCATCCGTCCTGCCCGGCCCGACGAGGCCGGCCTCGTGCTCGATTTCATCAAGGCGCTCGCCGAGTATGAGCGGCTGGCGCATGAGGTCGTCGCGACGGAGGCCGAGATCGCAGCGGCCCTGTTCGGCGAGAATCCGAAGGCCTTCTGCGACATTGCCGAGTGGAACGGCGAGCCAGCGGGCTTCGCGGTCTGGTTCTACACCTATTCGACCTTCTCCGGCCGTCACGGCATCTGGCTGGAAGATCTCTTCGTGCATCCGCCGTTTCGCGGCCACGGCATCGGCAAGGCGCTGATGGCGGGGCTGGCGAAGCGCTGTCTCGACGAGGGGCTGCCGCGGCTGGCCTGGTGGGTGCTGAACTGGAACGAGCCCTCACGCGTGTTCTATCGCTCGCTCGGCGCCAAGGCGCAGGACGAATGGACGGTGAAGCGTCTCGACGGCGAGGCGCTGGCGCAGCTGGCGGGGCAGGGCTGAGACGATGGCCGCTCTCCCCCTCGTCCTGATCGCGGCCGTCGCCGACAATGGCGTGATCGGCGACGACAACCGCCTGATCTGGCGGCTGAAGACCGATCTGCGCCGCTTCCGCTCGCTGACGCTCGGCCGTCCCGTGGTGATGGGGCGCAAGACTTATCTCTCCATCGGCAAGCCCCTGCCGGGGCGGGAGACGATCGTGCTGACGCGTGATCCGGCCTTCCGCCCCGAGGGTGTCCGCACGGCGGCCGATCTCGATGCGGCGTTCAGTCTGGCGCGGCAGGTGGGGGCGGCGATGGGCGCCGACAGCGTGACCGTCGCGGGCGGGGCCGACGTCTATCGTCAGGTCCTGCCGCTGGCCGATCGGCTGGAGCTGACCTTCGTCCATGCCCGGCCGGCGGGCGACGCGGTGTTTCCCGAATGGGACCGCTCGGCCTTCGTCGCCGATGCGCCGGAAAACCATCCGGCTGGCCCCGATGACGAGCATGCCTTCACCTTCGCGACCTTTCGCCGCCGGGCCTGAGCGGCTTTCCGTTCACGATGAAGACCTTGCGTCGTTGACGAATCCATGGCCCATGCCCAAGTCAGCGCAGACCGCTCCGGCTGGGGAGCACTGACAAGCGGCCGCCCATCGCCTATGGCAGGGCAGGTTCGCGGAGAAAGGGAACGGCGCGAGTATGCCTTGGAGCAACCAGAGCGGCGGTGGCAGCAACGGGGGTGGACCCTGGGGCCAGCGCGGGGGAAGCGGCGGCGGTGGCGGCGGCGGCCCCTGGGGTGGCGGCGGCTCCGGCGGAGGCGGCCATAGTGGCCCGCCCGATCTCGAGGACATCCTGCGCCGCAGCCAGGACCGCCTGCGCACCATGATGCCGGGCGGCAATCTCGGCGGGCGGGGTCTGATCTTCGGCCTCCTGGCCCTGATCGTGGTCTGGCTCCTGACCGGCTGGTACATCGTCCGCCCGAACGAGGTCGGCCTCAATCTCCGCTTCGGCAAGTTCATCGGCAAGACCGGCGAAGGCCTGAACTACAACTGGCCCTATCCGATCGGCAGCGTGATCAAGCCGCAGGTGACCAATGTCGTCACCACCGAGGTCGGCTTTCGCACCGTCGAATCCGTGCGCGCTTCGCGCCAGTCCGACGTCATCGAAGAGAGCCTGATGCTCACCGGCGACGAGAACATCGTCGACATCGACGTGATCGTGCAGTGGCAGATCGACCCGGCCGCGCCCGAGAACTACGTCTTCAACATCCAGGACCCGCCGGGCACGGTGAAGGCCGTCGCCGAGAGCGCGATGCGCGAGATCATCGGCCGGCGCAACATCCAGCCCGTGCTGACGACCGACCGCGCCGCGATCGAGGCCGAGGTCCGCCAGCTAATGCAGGAGACGCTGAACGGCTATAATGCCGGCGTTCAGATCCGACTGGTCCAGCTCCAGAAGGTCGACCCGCCGCAGCAGGTCATCGACGCCTTCCGCGACGTCCAGGCCGCGCGCGCCGACCAGGAGCGCCTGCGCAACGAGGCCGAGACCTACGCCAACCGCGTCGTGCCGGAATCGCGCGGTCGCGCGGCGCAGCTCGTCCAGTCGGCCGAAGCCTTCAAGGAGCAGACGGTGGCCGAAGCGCTTGGTCAGGCCAGCCGCTTCAATGCGGTCTACGAGCAGTACAAGCTGGCGCCGGCCGTGACCCGCGAGCGTCTCTTCCTCGAGACGATGGAGCGCGTGCTCGGCGGCACCGACAAGGTGATCCTCGACAGCAGGGGGAACGGCCAGGGCGTCGTGCCTTACCTGCCGCTCGACCAGTTGCAGCAGAGGCGCCCCGCTCCGGGCGCTCCGCAGACGGGAGCTGTCCGATGAACGGCGCCATGATCCGTATCGGCCTGCTCGTCGTCCTCGGCGTCGCGGCGGTCGTCTTCTACGCCATGACCTTCGTGGTCCAGCAGACGCAGTCGGCCCTCGTGCTGCGCTTCGGCGCGGTCCGCAGCGTTGTCACCGCGCCCGGCCTCTACTTCAAGCTGCCGGCGCCGTTCGAGCAGGTGACCCTGCTCGACAACCGCATCCTCGATCTCGACCTGCCGGCGCAGGAAATCATCGCCTCGGACCAGAAGCGTCTCGTGGTCGATGCCTTCACGCGCTACCGCATCTCCGATCCGCTGCGCTTCTATCAGGCGGTCAACAACATCCCGCGCGCCAACTCGCAGCTGGCCTCGATCGTGAACGGCAATGTCCGCTCGGTGCTGGCGGAGGCCTCCTTCACCTCGATGGTCCGCAATGACCGGGCGCGGCTGATGAACCGTATCCGCGACGAGGTGAACCGCGAAGCCGCGCGCTTCGGCATGACGGTGGTCGATGTTCGTCTGCGCCGCGTCGATCTGCCGGCCGCCAACTCGGCCGCGGTGTTCCAGCGGATGCAGACGGAGCGTCAGCGCGAGGCGGCGGAAGCGCGCGCGCTCGGCGCCCAGCAGGCCCAGGAGATCCGGGCCCGCGCCGACAGGGAGTCGACGGTCATCGTCGCCGAGGCGCAGCGTCGGTCCGACGAGATCCGCGGCCAGGGCGAGGGCGAGCGCAACCGCGTCTTCGCCGAGGCCTTCGGCAAGGACGAGGAGTTCTTCACCTTCTACCGCTCGATGCAGGCCTATGAGGCGAGCATCAAGGCGGGCGATACGAAGATGGTGCTCTCGCCGGACTCGCCGTTCTTCCGGTTCTTCAACGGACCGAACGCGCCCCGGCCCGAAGGCCAGGCCGCGCCCGCTGCGGCGCCGGCACCGGCCCGTCCCTGACGGGACCCGCGCCGCGCATGTGGGATTTTGTTGCGGCGTTGGGCCTCGTCTTCGCGATCGAGGGCATTCTGTTCGCAGCGGTGCCCCATCTCGCTAAGGAGGCGCTGCGAAGCGCCTCCGAGACGCCGGTCGATATCATGCGCATGATCGGGCTCGCCTCGGCCGTGCTGGGCGTCGCGATCGTCTGGTTCGTTCGGGGATGAATTGCGGTGAATGGCCGGCGGCCATGGTCGCATGATCGTGTGTCGACCTTCCGCCGCATTTCGCAGTTCAATTGGGCCTACGCTTTCCGAGCCGGGCGACTCGGCCGGATCTTCTGCACGAGGACACTGATGGCAATGCATCCCGTCTCTGCTACCGGAGCTTCCGCGCCGCGCTCCCGCAGCCTCGCGCTTGCCGCTGGGGCCGCCTGCCTGTCGTTGCTGGCCTCCCCGGTGCTGGCTCCGGCGCAGACGGCGGCTTCGCCCGTTTTGCAGGGGCAGGTTTCGCTGGCCGACCTGGCCGAGCGTGTGATGCCGGCGGTGGTCAACATCGCTGCCGTGACGACGAGCGACACGCGCGGACGCACCCTGCCGCAATTGCCGCAGCTCGGCCCGGATACGCCCTTCGGCGATCTGTTCGAGGAGTTCTTCAACCGCCGCGGCCAGGGCCAGCAGGGCCAGGGTCAGGCCCCGCAGCAGCGTCGTTCGCAGTCCGCGGGCTCGGGCTTCGTGATCGATTCCTCGGGCATCGTGGTCACCAACAACCACGTCATCGGCGACGCCAACGAGATCACCGTGATCTTCAACAGCGGCCTGCGGCTGAAGGCCGAGGTGGTCGGCAAGGACGCCAAGGTCGACCTCGCCGTCCTGCGCGTGAAGCACGACAAGCCGCTGCCCGCGGTGAAGTTCGGCGATTCGGACAAGATGCGGATCGGTGATCCCGTCATGGCGATCGGCAACCCGTTCGGCCTCGGCGGCTCGGTCTCCTCGGGCATCGTCTCGGCGCGCAACCGCGACATCCAGCAGGGCCCCTACGACACCTACATTCAGACCGACGCCGCCATCAACAAGGGCAATTCGGGCGGGCCGCTGTTCAACATGGCGGGCGAGGTCATCGGCATCAACACCGCCATCCTGTCGCCGACGGGCGGCTCGGTCGGCATCGGTTTCGCCGTGCCGTCCTCGCTCGCGACCTCGATCGTCGACCAGCTCAAGGAGTTCGGCGAGACCCGCCGCGGCTGGCTGGGCGTGCGCATCCAGAGCGTCGATGACGCGACCGCCGAGGCACTGGGCCTTGGTGCCGCGCGCGGCGCGCTGGTGGCCGGCGTCGACGACAAGGGACCCGGCAAGCCGGCCGGCCTCGAGGTCGGCGACGTGATCACCAAGTTCGACGGCAAGGAGGTCAAGGATTCCCGCGACCTTCCGCGCATCGTCGCCGCCACGCCGGTCGGCAAGGACGTGCCGGTCACGATCATGCGCAAGGGCAAGGAAGAGGTGAAGACGGTCAAGCTCGGCCGCCTCGAGGATGGCGAGAAGGTCCAGCCGGCCTCGGCGCGCACCCCGGCCGAGCCGGCCAAGCCTGCGGTCACCGCTGCGCTCGGCCTCGAGTTGTCGCCGCAGACGGAAGAGCTGCGCAAGCGGTATTCGATCAAGGACGGCGTCAAGGGTGTCATCGTCACCAAGGTCGATCCGAACTCGAACGCCGCCGACAAGCGCGTCCAGGTCGGCGAGCTCATCGTCGAGATCGGCCAGGAGCCCGTCAATTCGCCGGCGGACGTGACCAAGCGCCTCGATGCGCTGAAGAAGGAGGGCAAGAAGTCGGCCCTGCTGCTCGTCTCCAACGCCCAGGGCGAGGTCCGCTTCGTCGCCGTGGCGATGAACTGAGCGGTTTCTCCCGCCGCGATGCGATCGAGGGCGGCCGAAAGGCCGCCCTTTTTCATGTGCCCGCGCCGGGGTGATGGCGGTCATCAGCGATCGGCATTGGTGTCCCGCCGACCGTGATGGCAGGGTGCCGGACCGGCTCTGGAGTTCCTGCGATGAAGATCAGCGACATCCCCTTCGTCACCACCGACTGGTCCACGGTCCCGACCGAGCGCCATGCCGGCGATGTCGGCGAGGCGATCTGGCGGGTGCAGTTCTTCGGCCCGGCGGAGAACCGCATCCGGGTGCGGATGGTCGAGTACAGCCCCGGCTACGAGGCCGATCACTGGTGCTCCAAGGGCCACATCATCTTGTGCCTTGAGGGCTCGATGGAGACGACGCTGGAGGATGGGCGGGTGATGCCGCTCAAGGCGGGGATGAGCTACCAGGTCGCCGACGGCGCCGAGGCGCATCGCTCCCGCACCGTGACGGGCGCGAAGCTGTTCATTGTCGACTAGCTGCGGACGATCTCCGCACCGGTGTAACCCTGCGCATAGAGCAGCGCGGTCAGATCGGCGTGGTCGAGCCGGGCATGGGCGGCGGCGGCCACCGCCGGCTTGGCGCGGAAGGCGACGCCGAGCCCGGCCTCACCCAGCATGGCGAGATCGTTGGCGCCATCGCCGACCGCCAGCGTCTGGGCCGGGGCAAGGCCGAGGCGCGCGCGCAGTTCCAAAAGCGCGTCGAGCTTGGCCTGCTTGCCGAGGATCGGATCGGCGACCTGGCCGATCAGCACGCCGTCCTGCGCAAGCAGGGTGTTCGAGCGGTGCTCGTCGAAGCCGATGGTCGCGCTGATCGGGCCGGTGAAGACGGTGAAGCCGCCCGAGACCAGGGCGGTGTGTCCGCCCTGGCCGCGCATGGTCATGACGAGTTCGCGCCCGCCCGGCGTCAGCGTGATGCGCTCGCGGATGATCTCGGCCACGACCGAAAGCGGCACGCCCTTCAGCAGCGCGACGCGCTCGCGCAGCGCCGGCTCGAAGGCGATCTCGCCGCGCATGGCGCGCTCGGTGATGCCCGAGACTTTCTCCTTCAGGCCGACATAGGCGGCGAGTTCGTCGATGCATTCCTGGCCGATCATGGTCGAGTCCATGTCGGCGAGGAACAGCGCCTTGCGCCGCGTCGCGGCCGGCTGGACGAGAATGTCGATCGGCGCGCCCTCCAGCAAAGGCCGCAGCTCGGCTTCGAGCTTGCGTGCATCGCCGGCTTCCGCGAAGAGGTCGGCCGCGATCTCGCCGTCGAGGCGCTGCGTGCGCAGCGCGCCGGGCAGGGCGGCAAGACGCTGCAGCAGCGCCTCGACGATCAGGGCCTGTCCATGGGCGGAAACCAGTGTCGCGACGAGCATGTGAAGGGCCGGATCGGGTGACGAGGGCAGCGGAAGGGATCAGGGCCGTGCTCATCGCAGGTCCGACCGCGAGCGGCAAGTCGGCGCTGGCGATGGCCCTGGCACGCGAATTCGGCGGCGTCGTCGTCAATGCCGACTCGATGCAGGTCTATCGCGATCTGCGGGTGCTGACGGCGAGGCCGACGCCCGCGGAGGAGGCGAGCGTGCCTCACCGGCTCTACGGTCATGTCGACGGGGCGGTGAACTACTCCGCGATGCGCTATGCCGCGGAGGTCGCCGGGCTGCTGACAGAGTTGCGTGAGAGCGGGCAACTGCCGATCCTTGTGGGCGGGACGGGGCTCTACTTCAAAGCTTTGACCGAAGGGTTTTCGGCCATGCCGCCGGTGCCGGAGGCGGTGCGCGCGGCCTTTCGCAAACGCGCCGAGGGCATGGCGACGGAAGCGCTGCATGCCGAACTCGCCGGGCGCGATCCGGAGATGGCAGGACGGTTGCGCCCCTCCGACCGGATGCGGATCATGCGGGCGATCGAGGTGCATCTGGCAACGGGGCGGTCGCTCGCCGCGTTCCAGGGCGCGCGCGAACCTGGGCCGCTGGCTTGTGTCGAGGCGCTGCGTCTCTTCGTCAGCCCCGAGCGGGAGGCCGTCCGCGCGGCGATCGACCGGCGCTTCGAGGCGATGATGGCGCAGGGGGCTCTCGACGAGGTCAAG
The DNA here is from genome assembly GCF_001557075.1 of Methylobacterium sp. CCH7-A2. Taxonomy (NCBI): domain Bacteria; kingdom Pseudomonadati; phylum Pseudomonadota; class Alphaproteobacteria; order Hyphomicrobiales; family Methylobacteriaceae; genus Methylobacterium; species Methylobacterium sp. CCH7-A2. The sequence continues at coordinate 21,281 of NZ_LSKN01000138.1, read as the reverse complement.
CGCCTCAAGGACCGTGGTCTCGATCCGCTGCTGCCGGTGATGCGGGCTCATGGCGTGCCAGGGCTGATCGCCCATCTGGACGGAGCGATTTCGCTGGATGAGGCGATCCGGCGTGGCCAGGCCGATACGCGAGCCTATGCCAAGCGGCAGGTGACCTGGTTCCGCCATCAGATGGCAGGCTGGGAAGCTGTCGCGCCGGATGCGGCGCTCGGCATCGCGCGGGCGCGACTGCGCGCTTAAGCAGCGGCTGCGAGACCATCCGATCCGGCGATGGCGATGCGGTTGCGCCCCTCGCTCTTGGCGCGATAGAGCGCCTGATCTGCCCGGCTCGTCAGCGCGGCGAGCGTTTCGCCATCCTGCCAGGAGGCGATGCCGCAGCTGGCCGTGACCCCGAGCCCCAGCGTCTCCGAAACGGGCAGCGTCTTTCCTGCCAGCGCCTGCTGCATCCGCATCGCCGCCGCGGCGGCCTCCTCCGTGCTTCCCTGCATCAGAATGGCGAACTCCTCGCCGCCGAAACGCCCGACCAGCGCGTCCCTGGCGCCAAAGACCCCGAGCAGCAGATCGGCAAAGGCGCGGATGACGGCGTCTCCGGCGGGATGGCCATAGCTGTCGTTGATCCGCTTGAAGTGGTCGATATCGACAATGAGCAGCGAGACCGGCGCGGCCGCCGTCATGGCGTGGCCGAGCATCGTCTGGGCGTGTTCGGTGAAGGAGCGGCGGTTGAGCAGCGCGGTGAGCGGGTCGGTCTCAGCCAGCCGGCGCAGCTCCTTCTCGCGCTCCTCCCTCAGGCCGATCTCGTCGGAGAGCGCCTGGCGCGTGGCGCGCTCGATGCCGACCTCGAGGGCCAGCGTAGCCGCCCGCTGCTGCAGCGACTGGTTGGCGAGCATCAGGTTCGAGATGTCGGACAGCGTGATCACCAGGCCGTCTCCCAGCAGGGCCAGCGAGACCTGAAGCCAGATCTGGCGGCCCCCCGCCATAAAGGCGACCTCGAACTGGTCGGGTCGCAGAAGCTCGACCGCCTGGCGCAGGCGGTTCCAGTGCTCCTCGGCCGCCAGAAAGGGCAGGGATTTGCGCAGGTCGCAGCCGAGTTCCAGGGCTGCCTCGCTGCCGCAGAGCGTCGTCGCCCGCTGGTTGGCCGACAGCACGCTCAGCCCCGTGAGCGCGGCATCCGCGTCGCGCACCGCCTCGACCGCGACGATTCCGAAGGGCGAGGTTTCCATCAGGAGCATCAGGAACTCCTCCCGGAAGCTCATCTGGCGGCAGAAGACGATCAGGTGGCGGCCACCGTCCGCGTCGGTGGTCGGAAGGATCAGCCGCTCGAAGATCCCGACGCGGGCCGAGCGCACGGTCCGGTGAAGCGTGTAGGTGGCGACGCCTTCCGCGAGGGCATGATCGTAGCAGTCGATCGTGAAGGCGGCGACGTCGCTCTGGAGATTGGAGACATAGCCGCCCGTGCGGTCGCGCCCGGTCGTGCGGGGCAGGGTGCGGCCGCAGGCGTCGTAGCGATAATCGCCGGTCTCGGTCGGGGAGAGCAGCATCAGGTCGTCGCCGGCTGCCTCTTCGGCGAGGGCTCTCAGCGCCTCATGCGGGGCGCCGGCGCGTCCGCTGGCCAGCCGCTCGAAATGCCGCATCAGCACCGGGACCTCCGGCGCATGGGCGCGGATGAGGATGCTGCGCGGGTTGACGTCGTGGTGCATGGAGCCGTCCGTAGCTCGGATTAACCTACAGCAACTCGCTTGCCAAAAGGTTGCAGAGGGGACGTTCAGATGCGGATGCCCCGCTTGACCCGGCCGCCCCGCTCCGCTAGCGTCCCGCAACATCTGCAAAGGGTCGAAGCGCGATGCGCAAGCTTATTATCGTAGGGGTGCGCTGGTAGGGGCCGGTTCCGCAGGGAGCCGCGTCAACCCCGACGCCAGCGCACGTCCAGGCCCCTTGAGGGCCTTTTTTATTGCCCGTTTTCGACCTTCCCACCTTCCCCGAGCTGCCGCAGGAGACCGTTATGAGCGAGATGATGACCGGTGCCGAAATGGTCGTCCGCGCGCTTCAGGACCAGGGCGTCGAACATCTGTTCGGCTATCCCGGCGGCGCCGTGTTGCCGATCTATGACGCGCTGTTTCAGCAGGACAAGGTCAAGCACGTCCTCGTCCGTCACGAGCAGGGCGCTGTCCACGCCGCCGAGGGCTATGCCCGTTCGACGGCCGGCAAGGTCGGCTGCGTGCTCGTCACCTCCGGCCCTGGCGCAACCAACGCCGTGACCGGGCTGACGGATGCGCTGCTGGATTCGATCCCGCTCGTCGTCATCACCGGCCAGGTCCCGACCCATCTGATCGGCTCCGACGCATTCCAGGAATGCGACACGGTCGGCATCACGCGCTCCTGCACCAAGCACAACTATCTGGTTAAGAGCATCGCGGACCTGCCGCGCATCCTTCACGAGGCCTTCTATGTCGCGTCCAACGGCCGCCCCGGCCCGGTCGTCATCGACATCCCGAAGGATATCCAGTTCGCCAGCGGGCTCTACAGCCGGCCGCGCGACAACCAGCACAAGACCTATCGCCCCACCGTCAAGGGCGACCTCGCCAAGATCAAGGCCGCCGTCGCGCTGATGGCGAGCGCCAAGAAGCCGGTGTTCTACACCGGCGGCGGCGTCATCAATGCCGGCCCGCATGCCTCGGCGCTGCTGCGCGAACTGGCGCGGCTGACCGGCTTCCCCGTCACCTCGACGCTGATGGGTCTCGGCGCCTTTCCGGCGGCCGACAAGCAGTGGCTGGGGATGCTCGGCATGCACGGCACCTACGAGGCCAACCTCGCGATGCATGACTGCGACGTCATGATCAATATCGGCGCGCGCTTCGACGATCGCATCACCGGGCGGCTGGACGGCTTCTCGCCGCGCTCGCGGAAGATCCATGTCGATATCGATCCGTCCTCGATCAACAAGACGGTCAAGGTCGATATCGGGATCGTCGGCGACTGCGCCCATGTGCTGGAGGATATGGTTCGCGTCTGGCGCGAAACCTCTCCGCAGGTCGACAAGACGGCGCTGGCCGCCTGGTGGACGCAGATCGACGGCTGGCGCGGTCGCAAGAGCCTCGCCTACAAGCGCTCGGACACGATCATCAAGCCGCAATACGCGCTGGAGCGGCTGCAGGCGCTGACGAAGGACCGTGAAACCTACATCACGACCGAGGTCGGCCAGCACCAGATGTGGGCGGCTCAGTATCTCCAGTTCCAGGAGCCGAACCGCTGGATGACCTCCGGCGGACTCGGGACGATGGGCTATGGTCTGCCGGCCGCCATTGGCGTGCAGCTCAAGCACCCGAAGGCCCTGGTCATCGACGTCGCCGGCGAGGCCTCGATCCTGATGAACATGCAGGAGATGTCGACGGCGGTGCAGTACCGGCTGCCGATCAAGATCTTCATCCTCAACAACGAGTATATGGGCATGGTGCGCCAGTGGCAGGAACTGCTGCATGGCGGCCGCTATTCCGAGAGCTATTCGGAGTCCTTGCCCGATTTCGTGAAGCTGGCCGAGGCCTATGGCGGCCACGGCATCCGCTGCTCGGACCCGGCGCTGCTCGACGATGCGATCATGGAAATGATCGAGACGCCCAAGCCCGTGATCTTCGACTGCCTCGTCGCCAAGGAGGAGAACTGCTTCCCGATGATCCCGTCAGGCAAAGCCCATAACGAGATGATCCTGCCCGATTTCGACGGCGACACGGGCGAGATCATCGACGCCAAGGGCAAGCAGCTGGTGTGAGACCGCACCGTCATGCTCGGACTTGAACCGAGCATCTCAGGCCGGATGGGTTGTTTCATCCTGCGCGAGATTCTCGGGTCAAGCCCGAGAATGACGAGGCTGGCATGGCGGGGGAGGGACACCATGACGACCATCGGCCTGATCGGCGGGATGAGCTGGGAATCGACGGCTGTCTATTACCGGCTGCTCAACGAGGGCGTGCGGGCGCGGCAGGGCGGGCTGCATTCGGCCGATATTTTGCTGCACTCGCTGGACTTCGCGCCGGTCGCTGAAATGCAGGCACAAGGCGACTGGGAGGGCGCGGGCGCCCTGCTGGCGGACAGCGCGCTGCGGCTGGAGCGGGCCGGGGCGGGGTGCATCGTTCTCTGCACCAACACCATGCACAAGGTGGCTGACCGCATCACGGCGGCGACGCGCGTCCCGTTCTTGCATCTTGCCGACGTCACCGCCAAGGCGGTGAAGCGCCGGGGTGTCCGCCGGCCGCTGCTGCTGGCGACGCGCTTCACCATGGAGCAGCGCTTCTATCTCGGCCGGCTCGCCGCCTTCGGGATCGAGGCTATGGTGCCCGAGGAGGCGCAGCGGACCGAGGTTCACCGCGTCATCTATGAGGAGCTTTGCCGCGGCCGAATCGAGCCCGCTTCGAAGGCGCGTTATCTCGCGATCATCGCCGAGGCCGCAGGGCAGGGCGCCGATGGCGTCATCCTCGGCTGCACCGAGATCGGTCTTTTGATCGGGCAGGACGACCTCGACCTGCCGGTGTTCGACACCACCGCGCTCCATGTCGAGACCGCGCTCGATTTTGCCCTCGCTGCAGAGAGCCAGGCGGCATGAAACTCGTCATCGCCAACAAGAACCACTCCTCCTGGTCGCTGCGGCCCTGGCTGCTGCTGACCGAGTTCGGCATCCCCTTCGAGGAGGTGCTGATCCCCTTCGGCCAGACCTTCGACGATCCCGACTGGAAGCGGGCGATCGCCGCCTTCACGCCGGCCGGCAAGGTGCCGGCGCTGATCGACGGCGAGATCCGGGTCTGGGAATCGCTGGCGATCCTGGATCATGTCGCCGACACCCGCCCCGATCTGGCGATCTGGCCGCGCGACCCTGCGGCGAAGGCGATGGCGCGCTCGATCTCGGCGGAGATGCATGCCGGCTTCCAGGCCCTGCGCAGCGCCTGCCCGATGAACCTCGCCTGGGTTCATCCCCCGCGCGATCGCGGGCCGAAGGTCGCCGCCGATGTGGCGCGCATCGCCGCGATCTGGAACGAGGCGCGGGCGCGTTTCGGCGCCGGCGGGCCCTTCCTGTTCGGCGCCTTCTCGGCGGCGGACGCCATGTTCGCGCCGGTCACGGCCCGCTTCACCGGCTACGGCATCCGTCCCGACGACGTCAGCGGTGCCTATTGCGAAGCCGTTCAGGCCACGAAGGGTTATGTGTCCTGGCGGATGGCGGCCTTCGCCGAGCCCTGGATCATCGCCGAGGACGAGGCCGACGAGCCCGTCATCACTGACCATCGTTCCTTTCTCAGCCGCAGCCGGGTCTCTCCATGAACACGTCGTCGCATTACCCCAACGCCCCTATCGCCCAGCCGATCGCCCGGCACACCCTGGCCGTGATCGTCGACAACGAGCCGGGCGTCCTGGCGCGGATCGCCGGGCTGTTTTCGGGCCGCGGCTACAACATCGAGAGCCTGACGGTTTCCGAGACCGAGCACGAGAAGCATCTCTCGCGCATCACCGTCGTGACCTCCGGGACCGCGGCCGTGATCGACCAAATCAAGGCGCATCTCGACCGGCTCGTGCCCGTCCATCGCGTCGTCGACCTGACGCTCCAGGGCGAGGCACTCGAACGCGAGCTGGCTTTGGTCAAGGTGGTGGGCAAGGGTGAGCACCGCGTCGAGGCGATGCGGCTGGCGGCGGCCTTCGGGGCGCGCACGCTCGACGCCTCGCTGACCTCCTTCGTGTTCGAGCTGACCGGCACGACCGAGGAGATCGAGCGCTTCATCAAGCTGATGACCGCGGTGGGGCTGACCGAGGTCTCCCGCACCGGCATCGCCGCCATGAGCCGCGGCCCCGAGGCGATGTAGCTTTTTGCGGATATCCGGGCCAAGTGTTACGGATATCCGGCAAGGAGGCGCGCCATGAAGGTCCAGGTCGCCAAATGGGGCAACAGCACGGCCGTGCGCTTGCCCAAAGCCGTGGTCGAGCAGCTCGGGTTGAAGCCGGGGATGACGGTCGACGTGTCGGTGGACAAGCGGACGATGACGCTCAGGGCTCCAATCGCTCAATCCGTCCGCGAACTGAATAACATGCCGGACCCGATCACCATCGAGTGGATGGTGGCCGAGGCGGAGCGGCTGGGTGGGCTGGCGAATGCTCCGAAGGATGACGTCGACTGGGGCCCTGACGTCGGCTCGGAGGTCATCTATGACGATTACAATCCCCGGCCGAAAGGCGCCTGAGCGAGGGGATGTCTTCTGGGCCGATCTCGATCCCGTGAGGGGGACGGAGCAAGCCGGCCGTCGACCCGTCGTGGTGCTTTCCGATGATCGTCTGCACAGCGTGTCTCTACGCTCGCTGGTCTGCCCGATCACGACGAACCAGCAGGCATGGCCGACGAAGATTATCATCCCGGCCGACTGCGTCGTGAGCGGCGCGATCCTCATCGATCAGGCCCGGATGATTGATCGCGACCAGAGATTGCTGCGGTTCATCGGGCGCCTGCCCAACGAGGTCGTCGCATTGGCGGTCGAAGCGCTGACGATGTTCCTTAGCCAGTCCCAGGCCCCTTTCGCGCGGTAGGCTGTGACCATGACCCTCGAACAAATCTCGCTCGGGCTCGGCCTTGCCGGCCTCGGATGCTTCCTCTGGCCGATCCTGCAGCGCCTGCGGGGCGCCGCGTCCGTCGAGGCTCCGGCCAGCGGCTCCAGCCTGCGCTCGCCACTCTGGTGGGCGGGCTTCGTGCTGACGGCGGCGGCAATCTTCCTGCAGCGGATTGCGAGCCAGCAGGCGGGCGGGGGCTAGGCCGGGGCTAGCGCTCGCACCGTCCGGCGATGCCGCTTGCGCGCCGGCGAGGGCTGCGCTAGAGAGCCGAACCGTAACGTACGGTACGGACTTTCACTGGTCTTCCACAGCGCATGACGACGACGCCCTCCCTGCCAGAGACGGACGAGCCCACGGCCCGGCAGCAGGCCGTGCTCGATGCCGTGCTGTCGCTGATGGTGGAGGAGGGGGACCAGCTCACCATGACGGCCGTCGCACGCCGCGCGAGCTGCTCGAAGGAAACGCTCTACAAATGGTTCGGCGATCGTGACGGCCTGCTGACCGCGACGGTGCGTTGGCAGGCGGCGCGGGTGAGGGCCGGCCGCTACGACCGCCCGACACTGGACATCGCGACGCTGCGCGACAGCCTCAAGGGTTTCGCCGCGACCTGGCTGACCGTGATTTCGAGCCCGACCTCGATTGCGCTGAACCGGCTGGCGATCGGCCATGCGGCCTCGCGCAAGAGCAATCTCGGCGGGATCGTTCTCGCCAATGGCCGCTTCGCCATCGGCGAACGGCTGCGACCGGTGCTGGAGGCCGGGCGCGAGGCGGGATTGCTGGCGTTCGAAGACTCCGAGACGGCCTTCCGCAGCTTCTTCGGCCTCGTCGGTCGCGACGTGCAGATCCGGCTGCTGCTGGGCGATACGCTGACGCTCTCGCGCGACGAGATCGAGCGCGACGCCGCCCGCGCCACCGACCAGTTCCTCACCCTCTACGGCGGGCGGGTCCCGCCACGGGGGTCCGAAGAAACCACCCGTTCCTGAACAACCAACCCAAGGAAGGACACTCCCATGCGCGTCTATTACGATCGTGATGCCGACATCAATCTGATCAAGGGCAAGAAGGTCTGCATCGTCGGCTACGGCTCCCAGGGCCATGCCCATGCGCTGAACCTGCGCGATTCCGGCGTGAAGGACATCATCATCGCGCTGAAGGCCGGCTCGGCCACGCGCAAGAAGGCCGAAGAGGCCGGCTTCAAGGTTCTGACGCCGTCGGAAGCCGCCAAGGAAGCCGACGTGATGATGATGCTGACCCCCGACGAGCTGCAGGGCGATATCTATCGCGACGAACTGCACGGCAACATGAAGCAGGGCGCAGCTCTTCTGTTCGCGCACGGCCTCAACGTGCATTTCAACCTGATCGAGCCGCGCAAGGATCTCGACGTGCTGATGGTCGCCCCGAAGGGCCCCGGCCACACCGTGCGCTCCGAGTATCAGCGCGGCGGCGGCGTGCCGACCCTGATCGCGATCCACCAGGACGCTACCGGCAACGCCCATGACCTCGGCCTGTCCTATGCCTCGGCCAATGGCGGCGGCCGCGCCGGCATCATCGAGACCACCTTCAAGGAGGAGTGCGAGACGGACCTGTTCGGCGAGCAGGTCGTGCTCTGCGGCGGCCTCGTCGAGCTGATCAAGGCCGGCTACGAGACGCTGACGGAAGCGGGCTACGCCCCCGAGATGGCCTATTTCGAGTGCCTCCACGAGGTGAAGCTGATCGTCGACCTGATCTATGAGGGCGGCATCGCGAACATGAACTACTCGATCTCGAACACGGCTGAGTATGGCGAGTACGTCACCGGCCCGCGCATCATCACCGCCGAGACCAAGGCCGAGATGAAGCGCGTGCTGAGCGACATCCAGTCGGGCAAGTTCACCCGCGACTGGATGCTGGAGAACAAGGTCAACCAGACCTCGTTCAAGGCGACCCGCGCCCGCTACGCCGCGCACCCGATCGAGGAGGTCGGCGCCAAGCTCCGCGACATGATGCCCTGGATCAAGGCCAAGGCGCTCGTGGACAAGACCAAGAACTGAGACGCCGATTCAGGCGGCTGGCGCGGCGATTCAGGATCGCCCGCCAAGTCGCTGCTTCATCGACGTTTGTATGGGCGGGTGCAGGGATGCGCCCGCCTTTTTCATGGGCGGGAGCGGCCGTTCCTGCCGCCTTCCGGAACCGAGAGGTTAACGGCGCGTTCTGTCCTGCGAACGAACAGGCGGGAGCGGGCGATGATGGGCCATCACGAGACAGCCGAGCAGCGGACACGGCAGGACAGCCGGCAGGATCGTCGCGCTCGGGTCGCTGAAGCCGAAGGCGGCGATGACTGGCCGCTCATGAGTGGCCTTCTCGGCGGGCTGTTCCTGGCGGTCCTGTTCAACACTTTCATCGCCCTGATCCCGGGCTGAGCCACAAGCCGAGGAGAGCCGCCATGACCCATCTCAACAATGATGCCGAACAGCGCGCGCAGGCTCAGAGCGACAGCCGGCCGGGCGGCGCACCCGTTCCGCCGATGCGCGCCGATGATCACACCAATGCCAGTCCGGCTGTCGAGACGCCTGTCGAGGCCCGGCAGGGGTTCAAGGGCGTGCCGGTTCTGATGGTGCTGATCGGCGGTCTGGTGCTCGCCGTCATCGCGTGGATGGTGGTTGAAATGGTGGCGTGACGGATCTTCGCGTCCGATCGGCGCCCATGGGCGCCATGTTTCGGTTGAGCGTTTCAGGAGGCTGCGATGACGATCTCGCGGATGATTCACAGCCCGGTCGTGGCGGGCGCAGGACTGATTGCCTCTCTCGCCCTGCTCGTCGCCGTCGTGTTCGGGCTCGCCTGACGGCGCGATCAGCGGACGAAAAGCGTGCCCTGCTTCGCCATCTCGGCGAGCGTGCCGCCGCCATAGATCAGGCTGAAGCCCCAGGCCAGCGAGGCCAGCCAGTTGGCGATCTGGAAAGGCCAGAACGGCATCTTCACGATGCCGGCGACGATCGCGACGACAGCCCGCAGCGGGCCGAAGAAATGGCCGATCAGGATGCTGGCGACGCCCCATTTTTCGAAGAAGGCATGTCCACGCTCGAGCATCTGCGGATTGTCGCGGAAGGGCCAGTAGTCGTCGACGCGCGGCCCCAGAACCAGGCCGGCCCAGTAGGATATCCAGAAGCCGAAACCTGCGCCGGCCGAGGCCGCGAGCGCGAGAGGGGCGAGGTTCAAACCGGAGACCCCGGCCACCGCGCCAAAGGCCGTGAAGAACACCGTCGCCGGCACCAGCCAGGACAGGATCGCGACGCATTCGCAAAACGCGATCAGGAAGACGATCGGGATCGCCCATTCCTGGTTGGCGCGCATGAACTCGACGAGCGTCTGCATCCAGAGTTCGAGCTGAGCCATTCCTGATCCGGATCGCGTGTGAGGGCGCGCGCTTATGGCCGTCCGCGCGCCACGATGCAACCATCGTCGCAGCCCCATCCGCTGCAGACTCCGCCATGGTGGTTTGCCTTCCCGGATCGATCGCCTAATCTCCCCGTCAACAGTGCCGATAGGCTTCGGCCGGCGCCGCAAGAGCGCCCGATATCGACGAGGAAACGGACTGCATGGAGCTCGCCAATCGCCTGCATCTGGATGCGGGACAGGACTTGTCGTCGCCACAGGCCGGTACGCCGCCGGCCGTCACGCTCGGCGGCCTGGACATTACGTTTCATCTCGAAGGCGGCAGCCGCTATCAGGCGGTGACTGGCATCGACCTGTCCGTGGCGGCGGGCGAGTTCGTTTCCGTCGTCGGCCCCACCGGTTGCGGAAAGTCGACGCTGCTGAACGCGGCTGCGGGGCTCCTGACCCCCTCGGCCGGTACGGTGACGATCTTCGGCCAGCCATTGGCGGGGCTGAACCGCCGGGCCGGATATCTGTTCCAGGCCGATGCACTGATGCCGTGGAAGACGGCGCTCGACAATGTCAAGGTCGCGCTCGAGCCGATGGGCGTGTCTGACGCCGAGGCGGACCGGCGCGCGCGCGACTGGCTGGCGCGGGTGGGCCTGCGCGCTTTCGTCGACCGCTACCCGCACATGCTCTCGGGCGGGCAGCGCAAGCGCGTGGCGCTGGCGCAGATGCTGATCCGCGATCCCGAGATCCTGCTGATGGACGAACCCTTCGGGCCGCTCGACGCACAGACGCGGCAGATCATGGGCAATCTCCTGCTCGATCTCTGGTCGCGCGACCGCAAGGCGCTGATCTTCGTGACCCATGATCTGGAGGAGGCGATCGCGCTGTCCGACCGCGTCGTGGTGATGTCGGCCGGCCCCGCCGCGGGCATCGTCGCCGATTACCGCGTCCCGCTGCCGCGCCCGCGCGACATCGCCGAGATCAGGCTGGAAAAGGCCTTCCACGAGATCCACCGCGACATCTGGGTGTCGCTGCGCGTCGAGGTGCAGAAGGCCTATGCGATGGGCGAGGGCAAGGAACTGGTCGGGGGAGCCGGAGCATGAAACGCGCGAAGCTCCTCATCCTGCAGGCGCTGGTGATGGTCGTCTTCCTGGCGGTCTGGCACCTCGTCACCACGACCAGCCTGTTCGGCGACGTCAAGACGACGCAGTTCTTCTTCTCGACGCCGGGCGCCGTGCTGTCGCGGACCTGGACGCAGCTCACCGGTGGCGAGATCTACTGGCATCTCGGCATCACCCTGACCGAGACAGTGCTGGCCTTCGTCATCGGCTCGGCGGCCGGCATCCTGTTCGGCTTCACCTTCGCCCGCAACGAGCTGCTGGCGGCGGTGTTCGACCCCTATATCAAGGCCGCCAACGCCCTGCCGCGCGTCGTGCTGGCGCCGATCTTCGCGCTCTGGTTCGGCTTGGGCATCTGGTCGAAGGTCGCGCTCGGCTTCACGCTGGTGTTCTTCATCGTCTTCTTCAACGTCTATCAGGGCGTACGCGAGGTCTCGCCGACGGTGCTGGCCAATGCCCGCATGCTGGGCATGAACGAGCGCCAGCTCTTCCGTCACGTCTATTGGCCCTCGGCGCTGACCTGGATGTTCTCGTCGCTCCACACCTCGGTCGGCTTCGCGTTGGTCGGCGCCGTGGTCGGCGAATATCTCGGCTCCTCGGCCGGGCTCGGCTACAAGATCCACGAGGCCGAGAGCGTCTTCGATGTCACCGGTGTGTTCTCCGGCATGCTCATCCTGGCGATGTTCGTGATCGCGATCGATTCCGTGGTGACGATGGTCGAGAAGCGGCTGCTGGTCTGGCGACCGGGACAGAGTTCCACGACGGTGTGAGGCTGAAGCCGCGTCACGCTCGGGCGCAGACCCGAGCATCTCTCCCTGGCGATTCTCGGGTCTGCGCTTCGCTTCGCCCGAGAATGACGCCGTTCTTGCTCGACCGCCCCGACCCCGCCTATCCTCGCTTCCAACGCGTCCGAAAGAGGCGCTCATCAGCTCAACCGGAGGAACACCCATGACGATTTCACGCCGCGCGGCGCTGGCTGCGCTCGCTTTCGGCACCGCGCTCGGCCTTTCACCGCTGGCGGCCTTCGCGCAGAACGCCGAGAAGCCCAAGCTGACGCTCGGCGTCGGCGGCAAGCAGCTTCTGTATTATCTGCCGCTGACGGTCGCGGAGAAGAAGGGCTTCTTCAAGGAGCAGGGGCTCGACGTCGAGATCAACGATTTCGGCGGTGGCGCGAAGTCGCTGCAGGCTCTGGTCGGCGGATCGGTCGACGTCGTCACCGGCGCCTATGAGCATACGATCCGGATGCAGGCCAAGGGCCAGGACATCCGCGCGGTCGTCGAGCTCGGGCGCTTCCCCGGCATCACCATCGCGGTGCGCAAGGACCTCGCCGACAAGATCAAGTCGGCGGCCGATTTCAAGGGCCTCAAGATCGGCGTCACCGCGCCGGGATCCTCGACGGCGCTGACGGCGCAATACGCCATGATCAAGGCCGGGCTGAAGGCCAGCGACGCCCCGATCATCGGCGTCGGCGCCGGCGCCAGCGCGGTCGCCGCGATGAAGCAGAAGCAGGTCGACATCATCTCGCATCTCGACCCCGTAACCTCGAAGCTCGAGGCCGATGGCGATGTCGTCGCGCTGATCGACACGCGCACCGAGGCCGGGACCAAGGCACTGTTCGGCGGGTCCAACCCGGCCGCCGTGCTCTATCTCAAGCACGATTTCGCCGAGAAGAACCCGGTCACCACGCAGAAGCTGGTCAACGCCTTCGTCAAGTCGCTGAAATGGCTGGAGACCGCGAAGCCCGAGGATGTCGCCGACCTCGTTCCGGCCGAATACCATCTCGGTGACAAGCCTCTGTACCTCCGCGCGGTGAAGAACTCGCTCGAGAGCTATTCGCGCACCGGCATCTCCACGCCCGACGCGATGAAGAGCATGTATGACGCGCTCAAGCTGCTCGATCCGGAGCTGGCCTCGTCGAATGTCGATCTGAGCAAGACCTTCATCGACAGCTTCGCCAAGAAGGCGTCCTCCGGCAGCTGACCGGCCACGGGCGGATGTGGCATTTTTGCCGGATCCGCCCCAAAAGCGAGCGGCGGACGCGGTATTCCCGCTCCCGCCGCCTGCGGCGAATTTACACCCGCGACAAAACCGCCTTGGAGTTCCGACAAGGAAGCTTTGGTACCAGCGCGCGTGAGCGATGATTTTCTGACCGGCGGCGGCGTCATGGGCGCAGCCATCCGAGAGCATGATTGGGCGAACACCCCGCTGGGCCCCTTGGCGGACTGGCCCACGGCGCTCAAGGTCACCGTCGGGCTGATGGTGAATTCCCGCTTCCCGAAATGCCTGTTCTGGGGGCCGGAGCTGATCAGCCTCTACAATGACGGCTACCGACCCCTGCTCGGCACGAAGCCCGAGGCGCTCGGGCGGCCCGTCGGGGAGGTCTGGCCGGAAGTCTGGGACGAGTTGCGGCCGGTCGCGGAAAAGGCGATGGCCGGCGAGGCGAGCTATTTCGAGGACATGCCTCTGGTGCTGGAGCGTTTCGGCCGGCCGGAGCAGACTTGGTTCACCTTCTGCTACAGCCCCGTCCGGGACGAGACCGGCGTCGTCGTCGGCGTCATCGACACCGTCATCGAGACCACCGGCAAGGTGAAGGCGGAGCGCGATGCGCGGCTGCTCAACGCCGAGTTGGCGCATCGCATGAAGAATGTGATGGCGATGGTGTCGGCCGTCGCCAGCCAGACCTTCCGCTCGGCGCCGACGCTCCAGGCGGCGCAGGCGACCTTCAGCGAGCGGATCGCGACGCTCGGCCAGGCGCATGACATCCTGACCCAGTCGAGCTGGAGCGGGGCGCCGATCGGCGAGGTCATCCGCAGCGCGCTCGCCCCGCATGGGGTTGCCGAAGGCCGTCTCGTGGTTTCCGGCCCTGCGATCGAACTCGGGGCCGATCACGCCCTCACGCTGGCGCTCGCGATCAACGAGCTCATCACCAACGCAATCAAATACGGCGCGCTGTCGGTCGAGGGCGGCCGCGTCGCGCTGAGCTGGCAGGCGGGGCTTGGCGGCAGCGAAGAACCCTTCCGGCTCGAATGGGTCGAGCATGGCGGCCCGCCGGTGAAGGCGCCCAGCCGCGCCGGCTTCGGATCGCGGCTGATCGAGCGTGTCGCGGCGCAGAAATTCGGCGGGGAGGCGACCCTCGATTATGCGCCCGAGGGCTTCCGCTACCGTCTGGCGACGACCATGGATAAGCTCCTGCCGCGCGAAAATCCGTCTACCTGACGCCGTGCGGTGCGATCTACCGCTCTGGACTCCCTCGCTCCTCGGCGCGACACTGCGGCCCCTGACGCTGGGAGAGATGGCATGGCCGACGACAGCGCGACCAAGGCCCTGATCCGCGAGGCCTATGCCGCGCGCCACCGCGGCGATCTCGACGCGCTGATGGGCTTCTTCCACCCGCAATGCCGCTATCGGCTCGTCGGCGGTCCCGCCGTCGCCGAGACCTTCCGGCAGCCTGACGGTCTCGAGGCCGTGCGCGAGCAGATGGCCGGGCTGATCGCGGCTTACGTCTTCAGCAATGTCGAGGAACTCGGCCTCACGGTCGATGGTGACCGGGCGATTCTGCACTGGCGGGCCGACGTCGCCTGCAAGCCGAGCGGCCGCAGCGGGCATTTCGAGATCGTCGATATCTTCACGATCAAGGAGGGCAAGGTCGCCAGCGTGACGCAGTTCACGGATACCGCCGGCATCGCGCGGGTGAGCGCGGCCTGAGCTTTGGTGATGGCGGCCATGACGGCTTTCGATTTGCCGTCCGGCCGGACGAGCGGCTAGAGCTTGCGCCCCAAGACACCGCCGGGACCCTCATGAACATCCTCTCGATCCAGTCGCATGTCGCCTATGGCCATGTCGGCAACGCCTCCGCCGTCTTCCCCATGCAGCGCCTGGGCGTCGAGGTCTGGCCGATCCATACCGTGCAGTTCTCCAACCACACCGGCTACGGCGCCTGGAAAGGCCGTGTCTTCGACGGCGGCATGATCGACGAGGTGATGGAGGGCATCGCCGAGCGCGGCGTGCTGCCCTCCTGCACCGGCGTGCTCTCGGGCTATATGGGCTCGGCCGATATCGGCCATGCGATCCTGTCCGCCGTGGAGCGCGTGCGCGCCTCGAACCCCAAGGCGGTCTATTGCTGCGACCCCGTGATGGGCGATGTCGGCCGCGGCGTCTTCGTGCGGCCCGGCATCCCCGAGTTCATGCGCGAGCAGGCGCTGCCGGCAGCCGACATCGTCACGCCCAACCAGTTCGAGCTCGAATTGCTGACCGATATCGAGATCCGCACGATCGCGGATGCGCACCGTGCGGTCGAGGCGCTGCGCGATGCCGGGCCGAAGGTCGTGCTCGTGACCTCGCTCGTCACCGACGAAACACCCGACGATTCGATCGACCTGATGGCCGCCGACGCGAAGGGCGCCTTCCGCGTCCGCACGCCCAAGCTCGATGTCAGCGTCAACGGGGCGGGAGATGCGATCGCGGCGCTGTTCTTCGTGCATTATCTGCGCGAGGAGTCCGCGGCCGCCGCGCTGGCCAAGGCCGCGGCCTCGATCTACGGCCTGCTCAAGCGCACCAAAGAGGCGGGCTCCCGCGAGATCCTGACGGTGGCGGCGCAGGACGAGTTCGTGACGCCATCGCACCAGTTCGTGCCCGAGACGCTCTGAGCCGCATGAAACTGCGCGTCGGCACCTTCAACGTCGAGAACCTGCTGACGCGCCATCGCTTCTCCTCGGGCGAGCGCAGCGACACCGCGCCCGCCATGTCGCTGTTCCATTTCCCCCGCGTCGACGAGCGCGACGCGGTCGAGCGCTCGCTCGCGGTCGCGCTGGAGGACGACAAGCGCCAGATGACGGCGCTCGCCCTGGCGGAGGCGAAGGCCGATCTCTGGATGCTGCAGGAGGTCGACTCGCTGGCGAGCCTGCAGGCCTTCTTCGCCAATTACGTCCACCGCATCGCCGACCACCGCTACGGCCATTTCACGCTGCTGGACGGCAATGACCGCCGCAACATCGACATCGGATTTGCGGCACGGCGCGATCTGCTGGCGCCGCAGCGGGTGAGCGTGCGCTCGCACAAGGATCTCAGTTTCGCGGCGGCCGGCGTGCATGATCGCGATCTCGCCGCGCTCGGGATCGGCCCCGACGGCAAGGTCTTCGCGCGCGACTGCCTGCATGTGGAGCTCGATTTCGGCGACCGAAGCCTCTCCCTCTTCGGCTGCCACTTCAAATCGATGAACAATGGCCGCGACGACGGCCGGGTGGCGACGCTCCCCGTGCGCCGGGCCGAGGCGCGGGCGGTCAAGGGGCTGATCAAGCAGCGCTTCGGCGAGGGCTGGCGCGAGGCGAACTGGATCGTGCTGGGCGACCTCAACGCCTATCGCTACGGGCTCGGGCCGCTGGCCGAGCGCATCGACGAGGGGGAGAGCGGCATCGAGCCGCTGCTGGACAATTTTGCCATCGATCCGATGGAGACGCTGCCCGCGCATGAGCGCTGGACGCATTTCCGCCGCTACTGGTCGGAAGCGCGCGAGCAACTGGTCGAGACGCATATGCCGCTCGACCATATCCTGCTCTCGCCGGCGCTGGCGGCGGCCAATCCGCATCCGGCGCTGCAGATGATCCGGCTTGGTCTGCCCTATCGCGTGCCGCTCGATCCGCGTGAACCCGACCGCTCGATGGCGCGGCTGGCGACCTCGGCCGACCGCTATCCGCGCGTCGGCTGGGACCGGCCCAAGGCCTCCGACCACTGCCCGCTGACGATCGACCTGACCCTTCCGAGGACCTGACAGCCATGGCCCGCCGCTTCGTCACGCTCGACGTCTTCACCGCCACGCCCCAGGCCGGCAATCCTCTGGCGGTGGTGCTCGACGCGGACGGGCTCGACACGGCGGCGATGCAGGCGATCGCGCGCGAGTTCAACCTGTCGGAGACGGTGTTCGTTCAGCCGCCGGCCGAGGCCGGCCACCGCGCGGCGTTGCGCATCTTCACGCCCGGCCGCGAACTGCCCTTCGCCGGGCACCCGACCGTCGGCACCGCGGTTCTGCTCGCTCTGCGCGACCGGGCCGAGGGGCGCGGCGCCGACATCCTGGTGCTGGAGGAGACGATCGGCCGCGTGCCCTGCGCGGTCGCCGTCTCCGGCGAGCGGACGGGGCAGGCGACCTTCACCCTGCCGCGCCTGCCGCAGGAGGGCGAGGCCGCGCCCGCCGCCGCCGAGATCGCCGCGGTGCTCGGGCTCGAGCCCGGCCGCATCGGCCTTCCCGGCCACCGCCCGGCTGTGTTCTCGGCCGGCGTGCCCTTCACCATGGTGCCGGTGGCCGATCTCTCCACGATCGGCGCGATCGCGCTCGATCTCGGCCGTTGGGATGCCGTGATGACGCCGGCTGCCCATCCCAATGCCTTTGTCTATTGCCGCGAGACGGTCGAGGCCGGGCATCACTATCACGCCCGCATGTTCTGGCCTGGGGCGGGCATCGTCGAGGATCCGGCGACGGGTGGGGCCTCGGCGGCCTTCGCCGGGGCGATCATGGCCTTCGACAAGCCCGGCGATGGCGAGAACCGCTTCGTCATCGAGCAGGGCTATGAGATGGGCCGGCCCTCGCAGATCACGCTGGAGCTGACGGTGGCGCAGGGCGCGCTGGTTTCGGCGCGGATCGGCGGATCTGCCGTCGTCATCAGCGAGGGCGTGCTGCTGTGACGGGTGCGTCGAGCCTGGAGAGCAACGACATCGAGCGTTTCGCGGACGGGCACATCGCCCGTGTCGACAGCGTCGATGCGCGGATCGCGCCCTATGACTGGGCTTTCGCCCGCGAGAACGTGGACGAGATCGCGGCGCATTGGGCGAAGATCAGCGCCGGGAAGCCCGCGATGTTCAACGGGCGCATCCTGCTCCAGCATCGTGCGGCGATCACCGATGGCGTGTTCCAGGCCCGCTATTTCGAGACCGACTACGCCGCCTTCATGACCTGGCGCGACGCCGGCCATCCCGGCCCGGCGCTGCGCAACGGCTTCGCCATGGGCGCTTTGCGGGCCCGCGACGGGGCCTTCCTCTGCGGGCGGATGAGCAACCACACCGCCAATGGCGGCATGGTCTATTTCGCCGCCGGCACGCCCGACCGCAGCGATGTCCGCGACGACGGCACGGTCGATCTCGCCGGCAGCGTGCTGCGCGAACTCGCCGAGGAAACCGGCCTGGCCGCGAGCGATGTCGTGGTCGGGGAGGGCTGGCATACGGTGTTCACGCCCGGCCGCGTCGCCTTCATGCGCCCCCTGACCATCGATCTTCCCGCCGAGGAGGCGCGCGCGCTGATGCTGTCGCGGATGGCCGGTCTCGCCGAGCAGGAGCTCGACGACATCGTGATCCTGCGCAGCCCGGCCGATTGCGACCGGCACCGCATGGCGGTCTTCATGAAGCCCTATCTCAGCCATATCTTCGCGCGGGAGTGATCGGCCTTTCGATCCCTCCGCCGCCGCCAGCCGAAAGCCCCGCCATGACCGCGTCCGAAGCCCTCGCTCTCGAAGCACTTGCTCCCGAAGCCTTGCCGCTGCCGGCCGACAACCCCTTCGCGGCGCGCTGGGAGACGCCCTTCGGCCTGCCGCCCTTTTCGGCGATCAGGCCGGAGCATATCCAGCCGGCCTTCGAGGCGGCGCTGGCGAAGCACAGGGAGGAGATCGCCGCGATCGTGGCCGATCCGGCGGCGCCGGATTTCGCCAATACGATCGAGGCGCTGGAGCGGGCGGGGCGGGCGCTCTCGCGCGTCGGGGGCGTGTTCTACAACCTCGCCGGGGCCGACACCAACGAGGCACTGCAGGCGATCGAGCGGGCGCTTTCGCCGCTGACCTCGCGCCACTGGTCGGCGATCATGATGAATGAAGGCCTGTTCGCGCGGGTCGATGCGGTCTTCGCCAAGCGCGAGGCGCTCGGCCTCGATTCCGAACAGGCGCGGCTGCTGGAGCGGACGCATCGCGGCTTCATCCGCTCGGGCGCGCAGCTCGGCGCGGAGGACAAGGCGCGGCTGGCGGCGATCAACGAGCGGCTGGCGGCGCTTGGCACCCAGTTCAGCCAGAACGTTCTGAAGGACGAATCCTCCTACGCCCTGATGATCGAAGACAAGGCGGGGCTCGACGGGCTGCCGCCCTTCCTGCTCGCCGCGATGGCGCGGGCGGCGGCGGATCGCGGCCATCCCGGCCAGCATGCGGTGACGCTGTCGCGCTCGGTGATCGAGCCCTTCCTGACCTTCTCGACGCGCCGCGACCTGCGCGAGGAGGCCTTCGCCGCCTGGGGCAAGCGCGGCGAGAACGGCGGTGACAGCGACAACCGCGCCATCGTGGCCGAAATGGTCAAGCTGCGGGCGCAGAAGGCGAAGCTTCTGGGTTATGCGACCTTCGCGCATTTCAAGCTCGACGACACCATGGCGAAGACGCCGGAGAATGTCCGCGAGCTGCTCGAGCTGGTCTGGACGCCAGCCAAGGCGCGGGCGGCCCAAGAGGCGGCCGATCTCGCGGCGTTGGCGCAGGCGGAAGGTGAGAACGGCCCGATCCGCCCCTCCGACTGGCGCCACTATGCCGAGAAGGTCCGCCAGAAGACCTATGCGCTCGATGAAGCCGTGCTGAAGCCCTATCTCCAGCTCGACCGGATCATTGCGGCCGCCTTCGACGTCGCCGGCCGGCTGTTCGGCCTGTCCTTTGCGGCGCGGACTGACCTTTCGGGCTATCATCCGGATGTGCGGATCTGGGAGGTGACGGAGAGCGCGACCGGTCGCCATATCGGCCTGTTCATCGGCGACTACTTCGCCCGTCCCTCGAAGCGCTCGGGCGCCTGGATGAGCGCCTTCCGCGGCCAGCGCAAGCTCGGCGGCGAGGTCCGCCCGATCATCGTCAATGTCTGCAATTTCGCCAAGCCGGCGGAGGGCAAGCCGGCGCTGCTCTCGATCGACGATGCGCGCACGCTGTTCCACGAATTCGGCCATGCCCTGCACGGGCTGCTGTCGGACGTGACCTATGGTTCGCTCGCCGGCACGGCGGTGTCGCGCGACTTCGTCGAGCTGCCCTCGCAGCTCTACGAGCACTGGTTCCTGACCAAGGAGGTGATGCAGCGCTATTGCCTGCATGCCGATACGGGCGAGCCGATCCCTGACGCGCTGATCGAGACGATCAAGCGGGCCCAGACCTTCAACCAGGGCTGCGCCACGGTGGAATACACCTCTTCGGCGCTGGTCGACCTCGCCTTCCATTCGCTGGAGGAGCCCGGCGAGATCGACGCGCTCGCCTTCGAAAAGGCGGAACTGGCACGGCTCGGCATGCCCGAGGGCATGGTGATGCGCCACCGCACGCCGCATTTCACCCATGTCTTCTCGGGCGACGGCTATTCGGCCGGCTATTACAGCTATCTCTGGTCGGAAGTGATGGACGCCGACGCCTTCAACGCCTTCCTGGAGACCGGCGACGTGTTTTCGCCGGAGCTGGTGGGCAAGCTGAAGCGCTACATCTATTCCGCCGGCGACACCCGCGACGCAGCGGAAGCCTACCGGCTGTTCCGCGGTCGGCTGCCGACGCCGGACGCGCTGCTGGAGAAGCGGGGGCTGGCGGCTTAGGGAAAATTCCTTCTCCCCTCGGGGGAGAAGGTGTCTGCGAAGCAGACTGATGAGGGACGGATGGCAGGTCAGCGCATGACTGCCCTCATCCGTCAGCGCTTCGCGCTGCCACCTTCTCCCCCGAGGGGAGAAGGGAAGGCGCTTTACCCCGGATACCCAAACCGCGCCTTCGTCGCGCGGATCTGGCCGATCGCGCCGCCCTCGTTGCCGGCGGCGCAGGTCGAGCGGGCCGTCGAAATCTCGGCCGAGACCCGCGTGTGCACGCCCTTGGTGGTGTGGCCGGTGGCGAGATCGTTGTCGATCACCGCCTGGAAGCGCTCGACCTCGCCGGAGCAGCCCGTCCCCGAGGGCATGCGGAAGGTGTTGGGCGTGACGCCGGCGCCGGCCTGCTCGGGCGGCGGGGCCGGGGGCGTCGCGACGGTCGCGGTCTGGCAGGCGGCGAGGCCGAAGGCGAGGGCGACGAAGGGCAGGGCAAAGGCGCGCATGGCGGGCTCCGGCATCGGGTCGCCGCGAGGATGACCGATTCCCGCGGGCGGGCAAAGTGGTGGGTCGATCTCATGTCGATTGGTCTTTCCCAGCACCCACAGCGCAACGTTTGCCTCTCCCTCCCCCCGCTTGCGGTGGGGAGGGAGAGGCAAACGTTGCGCTGTGGGTGC
>NZ_LSKN01000137.1:0-18227 GCF_001557075.1 Methylobacterium sp. CCH7-A2 | reverse complement strand
TCCGCGCCCTTGCAGGCGCCGCTCTTCGCGGCGGTTGGGCTTGGACCCGCGAGATCTGCGGGAGGGACGACGCAACAGGAAAGGCCGGACTCAAGCGCCGGGAGAGATGATGAAGCAACGAGAACGCGAGGAACTGAAGGGGCGCGTGCTGTGCGCGGCGGTGCTGGAGAAAGCCGGCTTCGCCATCGATCTGAAAGAGAGCACGCGCCGCGCCGTCAAGCACCGCCGCGGCAGCGACATCATCATCGTGATCCATGAGGGTAGAGGCTGGTTCGATCCCCTGTCGGACGCCAAGGGCGATGTCTTCTCGCTGATCCAGCATCTGGATGGCGTCGCCTTCACTGATGTGCTTGTGCGCGCGGCCGAGCTGGCCGGGTTCCAAGCGGCTGAACCCATCTGGCAGAGCCCGCGAATGCAGAGGCCCATTGTCTCTCTTGCCGAACGCTGGCGCGCCCGGCGAGACCTTCGGCCGGGCTCCGCCACCTGGCGCTACCTGCGTCAAGAACGCCATCTCCCCGAAAGCGTGCTGCGCGCCGGGACCCGGCAGTACCGGCTGCGGGAAGGACCACACGGCAGCTTATGGGCCGCCCATGTCGATGACGGCGGCATTGTCACCGGATGGGAAGAGCGCGGGCCGCAATGGCGCGGGTTTTCGACCGGCGGGATGAAGGTGCTGTTCCGGCTCGGCGCGCCCGACGCACTGAGGTTTTGCATTACCGAGGCGGCGATCGACGCGATGAGTCTCGCGGCGCTTGAGGGGCTGCGGGAAGGCAGCCTCTATCTCAGCACTGGCGGCGGCTGGTCGCCTGCGACAGATGCGGCGGTGCGAACGCTCGCCACGCGTCCCGGCGCCCAACTTGTTGCGGCGACGGACGCCAACAGCCAGGGCGAGGCGTTTGCCGGACGGTTGCGCGAGATCGCCGAGACGGCGGATTGCGACTGCATCCGCCTGACGCCGCTGGCCGATGATTGGAACGAGGCTTTGAAGGAGAAGGCGAGGGAGGAGCAGGAAAGGAGGAATGGGAGGAGAGACCTGCCGCATACCCGCCGGCCGCATCAAGGGTGACGCTTCGCCCGGCTGCGCCGGCCCTTGACCCGGCCGGACGGCGAGGCGGCCGCGGGGGAGGGGTCAGGAAGAGCCGAAGATGATGGCGATGTCGCGAGGATGAGCCGCGCTCCGGTCTGACGAGCCCCAAGAAGCCAGCCCATGACCCCTTCTCCGATCCGCAAAGTGTTCCAGGGCGTCGCCGACCGGCGGCAGATGTTCCGCATGTTCGACCGCCACGCACAGCGGCTCGAGCG
Organism: Methylobacterium sp. CCH7-A2; assembly: GCF_001557075.1. Taxonomy (NCBI): domain Bacteria; kingdom Pseudomonadati; phylum Pseudomonadota; class Alphaproteobacteria; order Hyphomicrobiales; family Methylobacteriaceae; genus Methylobacterium; species Methylobacterium sp. CCH7-A2. The sequence continues at coordinate 16,925 of NZ_LSKN01000137.1, read as the reverse complement.
CAGCCAGCATGACGCCGGCTCGCTCTACGCCGGCGAATGGTTCGAGATCGGCCAAGCCGAGCACGACTATATGTTCGAGGCCCTGCCGCCAGTCATCTTGGCGGTCGATATGTTCGCGCTGCGCGAATTTCTGACCGGTTCGATCACAAGCGTTTTCTTCACATTGTGGATCGACGGCCGGGCTCGGTACTTCCACGGTTACTGCGATCTCGCCGACATCGATTCCGGCAGGCGCATGCGCGAGGCGATCGTTGAGCGCGAAACCCGGCCGGTGCGGGCGATGACGCGGCAGGAGCGTCTGGAGCACATCTGGTCGAGCACCCATGACGACTATCGCGGCTATGCCGGCGAGCGCTGGCCCGCCCCCGACCGGGGCAAGCGCACGATTACCGTCTATGGCGGCCGGCAGGGAACGACTTTGAGGCTCCTCGACGGCCTGACGGACCAAGAGATCAGCGAAAAGCTCCCCGTGCATCTGCGCTATCTGCCCGACGCGATCGCGGCGTGATGGGCGCCGGCAATGTTCAGCTTTTCCGTCACGGATGTCTGCGCCGTCATTACGCTCGGACGGATCGACGCCGTCCTCAATGGCGGCTTTCGCAATCCCCATTATGGCCTCGCCCCCGGGCAGGACGAACGACCGGGCGTGTGGCTGGTCGGCGATGAGGGCGTCTACATCATGTCCAACGGCAAGCTCGCCGAGGATCAGCGTCCACTCATCGTCTACGCCCAGGAGTGCGATCCCAAGACCAATCCCGACTATTGGCACTACAAGCGTCAGCACTTTGGCGGCGATGGCGGCGTCGAGTTCCTCGACGCAGCCGAGCTGGTGAAGCTGATCAATGCTGCGCGGTCGGCGACGCATCTCACGATCACGATGACCGACAGCGCCCTGTCGCTCGCCCTGGTCCGGCGCTGATCCGCCGGCTGAACCACCCACCCACCACCATCCATCGCCCGCGACCATCCCTCCCGTCGGACCTGATCCGGCGAGAGCGATGGCGCGTGCTCGAACTCAGGAGAATTCGCCATGGCGCAAGATCACCGCCTGAATCTCGATCCCTTCACCATCGACCTCTTCAACAACACCGCGCTCTCTTCGACCTTCAGCCTCGGCGTCACGGCCTTCGCCGCCGGCGGTCCGGCCAATGACGACGATGAGCCTGAGCCCACGCCGCCATCACCGGCGCAACGGATCGCTCCGCCCGCGCCACAGCCCCTGATCCGTCGCGGCGTCAATTTCGTTCTCGGTGGCGACCGTGGCCTGGCCGCGGGCTGGAAGGATCGCGCTCGCGACAGCATCGCGGCGATCCGGCTCGCCGCGCAGATCGAAGCTGAGGAGCGGCCGGCGACGCCGGACGAGCAGCGCAGGCTGATCCGCTTCACCGGCTTTGGCGCATCCGACCTCGCCAATGGCGTCTTCCCGCGGCCAGGCGAGACTGCGTTCCGGAAGGGCTGGGAGACGATCGGCGGCGCGCTGCAGGATGCGGTCAGCGACGCCGACTACGCCTCGCTGGCGCGCTGCACGCAGTACGCCCATTTCACGCCGGAATTCATCGTCCGGGCGATCTGGGCCGGCCTGCAGCGGCTCGGCTGGCGCGGCGGCCGCGTACTCGAACCCGGCATCGGCACCGGGCTGTTCGCAGCGCTCATGCCGGAAGCGTTTCGCGATTGCGCGCATGTCACCGGCGTCGAGCTCGATCCGATCACGGCGCGGATCGCCCGGCTATTGCAGCCCCGCGCTCGCATCCTCACCGCGGACTTCGCGCGCACCGAGCTGCCTGTGAACTTCGATCTCGCCATCGGTAATCCGCCTTTTTCCGATCGCACCGTCCGCTCCGACCGCGCCTATGGTTCGATGGGCTTGCGGCTGCACGACTACTTCATCGCGCGATCGATCGACCTGTTGAAGCCTGGCGGGCTTGCAGCCTTCGTCACCTCGCATGGCACGATGGACAAAGCGGACGCTTCGGCGCGCGAGCACATTGCTAATACCGCCGATCTCATCGCCGCCATCCGGATGCCGCAGGGAAGCTTCCGGGCCGACGCCGGGACGGACGTCGTCGTCGACATCGTGTTTTTTCGTAAGCGCAAGCCCGGTGAGCCGGAAGGCGATCTGGCCTGGCTCGATCTTGAGGAGGTGCGGGCCGCCAACAGCCGACGACCGCGCGATCCGCGTCAATCGCTGGTTCGCGCGCCACCCCGGCTTCGTGCTGGGCACGCACGCCCTCGCATCGGGGCCCTTCGGCGAGACCTATACCTGCATTCCACAGGCCGGCGTCGCGCTCGATGCCGCGCTGAACGCTTCCATCCAGCTCCTCCCGAAGAGCCTCTATGACGGTGAGCCGGAAGCTGTCGAGCTCGACGAAGGAGAAGCATCGGACGCGAATCTCGCATTGCCGCGGGAGGCGCGAGTCCGCGAGGGCAGCTACTTCGTTGATACGCGTCTCGGGCTGATGCAGCTCATCGACGGCCAGCCGGTCGCGGTGAAGGTTCGAAAGGGTCGAAGCGCCGAGGGCGTCCCGGAAAGGCACGTCCGGATCATCCAGAAGCTGATCCCGATCCGAGACGCTGTGCGCGAGGTTCTCACGTGCCAGGAGCAGGACCGGCCTTGGAAGGATGCGCAGGTTCGTATGCGCATCGCCTGGTCGAGTTTTTTGCGGGAATTCGGCCCGATTAATCACACGACGGTCTCGATCTCGGAGGACGAGACGACCGGCGAGGTCCGTGAATCTCACCGCCGTCCGAACCTGCAGCCATTCTTCGACGATCCGGATTGCTGGCTCGTCGCCTCGATTGAGGATTATGACCTCGATACCGACACGGCAAAGCCCGGTCCACTGTTCAGCGAGCGCGTCATCGCGCCGCCTGCGGCGCCGATCATCACCTGCGCCACGGACGCCCTTGCCGTCGTCCTGAACGCGCGCGGCCGTGTCGATATCGAGCACGTCGCCGAGCTGCTGCATCGGGATGTCGCCGACGTCGTCGCCGAACTGGGCGACGCGATCTTCCAGAACCCGGCCGACGGCGCTTGGCTGATGGCGGACGCCTATCTGTCGGGGCCTGTGCGCGACAAGCTGAAGGTTGCCGAAGCCGCGGCAGCGCTCGACCCCGCTTTCGAGCGCAATGTCCGCGCGCTCGTCGAAGTCCAGCCGGCCAATCTCGGTCCCTCCGACATCACTGCGCGTCTCGGCGCACCGTGGATTCCGGCGTCCGATGTCGTCGCCTTCGTCAAGGAGACGATGGGCGCCGAGATCACGATCCGCCACATGCCGGAGTTGGCCTCATGGACGGTGGACGCGCGACATCTCGCCTGGCTTGCGGCGGGTACCTCCGACTGGGGCACTGGTCGCCGCCACGCAGGCGAGCTTTTGACCGACGCGCTGAACAGCCGCATCCCGCAAATCTTCGACACGATCGAACAGGACGGCCGAAAGCGTCGCGTACTCAACGTCGTCGATACCGAAGCCGCCAAGGAGAAACTGCATAAGATCAAGACCGCGTTCCAGACATGGGTCTGGTCCGACCCCGACCGTACCGACCGGCTGGCGCGAGTCTACAATGACCGTTTCAACAACATCGCACCGCGCGCCTTCAACGGTTCGCATCTGAATCTGCCCGGCGCGAGCGGCGCTTTCACCCTCTACCCTCATCAGAAACGCGGCATCTGGCGGATCGTCGCGAGTGGGTCGACCTATCTCGCCCACGCGGTCGGGGCCGGCAAGACAATGACCTTTGCTGCCGCCGTGATGGAGCAGCGCCGGCTTGGCCTGATCGCCAAAGCGATGCTGGTCGTGCCGGGCCATTGCCTGGCCCAAGTCGCCCGCGAGTTTCTGGCGCTCTATCCCAACGCCCGCATCCTCGTCGCCGACGAGAGCAACTTTACCAAGGAGAAGCGCCATCGCTTTTTATCGCGCGCGGCGACCGCGACCTGGGACGCGATCATCATCACCCATTCGGCGTTCCGCTTCATCGATGTGCCGTCCGCCTTCGAGCAGCAGATGATCCAGGACGAGCTCGAACTCTATGAGAGCCTGCTGACGAAGGTCGAGGGCGACGATCGTGTCTCGCGCAAGCGCCTTGAACGCCTGAAGGAGGGCTTGAAGGAACGGCTGGAGGCGCTCTCGACCCGCAAGGACGATCTCCTGACCATTTCGGAACTCGGCATCGATCAGATCATCGTCGACGAGGCGCAGGAGTTCCGAAAGCTGTCCTTCGCCACCAACATGTCGACGCTTAAGGGCGTCGATCCCAACGGCTCGCAGCGCGCCTGGGACCTCTATGTAAAATCCCGCTTCGTCGAGACGAAGAACCCGGGCAGGGCGCTCGTGCTGGCCTCGGGCACGCCGATCACAAACACGCTCGGCGAGATGTTTTCCGTGCAGCGCCTGATGGACCATGCCGCGCTTCGGCAGCGCGGGCTGCACGAGTTCGACGCCTGGGCCTCGACCTTCGGCGACACCACGACCGAGCTCGAGCTGCAGCCATCGGGCAGATACAAGCCGGTCTCGCGCTTCGCCAGCTTCGTCAATGTACCCGAACTGATCGCCATGTTCCGCTCCTTCGCGGATGTCGTGCTCCCCGACGATCTGCGGCGCTATGTGAAGGTGCCGGCGATCTCGACCGGCCGTCGTCAGATCCTGACAGCAAAGCCGACGTCGGCCTTCAGAATCTATCAGCGCCTGCTCAACGAGCGCATCAAGGCGATCGAGATGCGCAACCGACCGGCGGAGCCTGGCGACGACATCCTGCTCTCGGTCATCACCGACGGCCGCCATGCCGCGATCGATCTTCGCCTCGTCGATCCCGACAACGACAACGAGCCGGAGAACAAGCTCAACCTGCTGATCGGGAACGCCCTGCGCATCTGGCGGGAAACCGCTGATGCGGCGTACGTCCGGCCGGACGGAAAGCCGTATGAGGTCGTGGGCGCCGCGCAGATGATCTTCTCCGATCTTGGGACGATCAGCGTCGAGAAAAGCCGTGGATTCTCTGCCTATCACTGGATCCGCGACGAGTTGGTCCGACGCGGCGTGCCGGCCTCCGAAATCGCCTTCATGCAGGACTTCAAGAAGTCGGAAGCCAAGCAGCGGCTGTTCGGCGATGTCCGCGCTGGCAAGGTCCGTTTCCTGATCGGCTCGTCCGAGACGATGGGAACGGGCGTCAACGTGCAGCTCCGGCTGAAGGCGCTACATCATCTCGACGTGCCCTGGCTGCCTTCGCAGATCGAGCAGCGCGAGGGCAGGATCGTGCGGCAGGGCAACCAGCATGACGAGGTCGATATCTTCGCCTACGCTACGCAAGGCTCGCTCGACGCCACCATGTGGCAAAACAACGAGAGAAAGGCCCGCTTCATCGCCGCTGCGCTTTCGGGCGACACCTCGATTCGGCGGTTGGAAGACCTGGGCGAGGGGCAGGCCAACCAGTTCGCCATGGCCAAGGCGATCGCCTCGGGCGATCAGCGCCTGATGCAGAAGGCCGGACTGGAGGCCGAAATCGCACGGCTCGAGCGCCTGCGCGCGGCCCATCAGGACGATCAGTTCGCCATCCGCCGACAGATCCGCGACGCCGAGCGCGATATCGAAGTTGCGACCCGGCGCATCGGCGAGATCGCACGCGACATCGAGCGCCACGTTCCGACCACCGGCGACGCCTTCGCGATGACGGTGATTGGCACGGCCTATATCGAGCGCAAGGACGCAGGGCGCACCCTGCTCAAGGAAATCCTGACGCTCGTGCAAATGCGGCAAGAGGGCGAGGTGACGATCGCCACGATCGGCGGATTTGATCTGGAGTTCCGCGGCGAGCATGGCGGTCGCGATGGCTATCGCTATGACACGGCGCTGCTGCGCACCGGCGCCGATCACGAGATCGACCTGCCGGTCACGGTGACGCCGGCCGGTGCGGTGTCGCGCCTCGAACACGCGCTTGGGGATTTCGAGGGCGAGCGGGAGCGGTATCGTCAGCGTCTCGCCGAGGCGCAGCGCCGGCTGGCGTCATATCGGTCGCGCGAGGGTGGAGAGTTTACCTTCGGTGCCGAGCTGGCTGAGAAGCGCAGGCAGTTCGCGGAGGTGGAGAAGATGTTAGCAAGCGACGCGCTTGAAACGGAGCTCGATTGCCGAGCCGTCGCAGTCTAGGCGGCCCCAGGTCACGGCGGACCGAATGTGCTCTTGGGCGCCAGCAAGTCGTGCCGTGATTTTCCGCACTCCAACTGCAATTCCATTTTCCAGTTGTCACGAAATGGTGACACAATCTGGAGGGGAAATTTGGGGGGAGGCACGCGTGGCGACTGGGTTTCGTGTGACAGGCGGCAATGCCGCTGCGCCATTCTCTCTGACGATCCACCGCGGCGACGGCATGGTCCTGCTCGGCATGGACTGGAAGGCAGGCAAGCCTCCCGTCACTTTTGTCGGCTTTGCTATCCAGTATCGCGAGCCTGGTTCCCAGGTGTTCAAGACCGTTCGCAACCGCATTGGATTTCCCGGGCAGCCGGTTCCCGATGGCGGCATCCGCTCGACCGAAGCCCCCATCCAAAAGTTTCGCTGGGTCCACTTTCCCTTCGACGCTGGGCTCGAAGGGCCGTTCCTCTATCGCATCACCCCGATGTTCATGGATGCCGCCGGCGCTTTGGAGCCCGGTGAGGCGCAGGAGGCGGAACTGGCGCTGATGCGCCAAACCATTCCCGGCAAGCTCAATGTCGCCTTTACCCGCGGCTTCGTCTCCTCGCAGGCTTTTGTGCGCAACTTCGCAGCCGGCGGGCCGGTGACAACGTTGGTGCCGCCCGATGGCGATGAGGGGCTGGACTTCGTCCCGACCCATGCCCATGCCGAGCGAGCACTCGCCTGGATGGGCTTCGAGGCGCGGGCGGAAACGCTCGCCATCCTCGATCGGGCGCGAGAGGTTGGAGCGCAGGTCCGTGTCATCGCCTATGACCTCAACCTGCCAGAGGTAGTCGAGCGGTTGGAAGCGCTTGGCCCAAACCTCAAGATCATCATCGACGACAGTGCCAAGACGAAGGGTCACGGCCGCCCGCACTCGCCGGAATCGAGGGCTGCGGAGCGGCTGATTGCCTCGGCGGGCGTTGCGAACGTAAAGCGCCAGCACATGGCCAACCTGCAGCACCAGAAGTCCATCGCGGTGAGCGGCGGCGGCATTGAAACGGTTCTTTACGGATCGACCAATCTCAGCTGGCGCGGGCTCTACGTCCAATCGAACAACAGCCTCGCCGTCCACAGCACCAGCGCGATCAAGGATTATTTCAAGGCCTTCGAGGCCTATTTCAACGCGGAGGGTGCCGATGATTTCCGCTCTTCGGCGAGCGCGGCGGGGTGGATCGAATTCGGGCTCTCGGGCGTCGATGCGAAGGTCGCCTTCTCCCCCCATAGCGACGCCAATGGTCTGCTCGATGAGATAGGTGCCGATATCGAGCAGGCGGAGTCGAGTGTCCTTTTCTCGCTCGCCTTTCTCGGTCAGACCACTAAAGGCGCCATCGGTCCGGCCTTGGGAAGGGCGTTGGAACGCCCCAAGGTTCATGTCATGGGCATCGCGGATGCGCGCGTTAAGGCGGGCAATCTCGGGCTAACCGTGCTTACCCCCGACAACCGCCGTAAGGTGGTGCGCGCCGCTGCGCTCACCGGCAACGTGCCGCCGCCGTTTCTTACCGAACCATCGGGGCTTTCAGGTCCGGACGGGAAGCAGCGCGGCACGAGAATGCACCACAAGTTCCTGGTGCTGGATTTCGACAAGCCAACAGCGCGTGTCTATCTCGGATCCTACAATTTTTCCGAACCCGCCGATGACGAGAATGGCGAGAACCTCGTGCTCGTCCGCGACCGGACAGTGGCGACCAGCTACATGATCGAGGCATTGCGGATCTACGACCACTATGTTTTTCGGGTTGCCTCCGAGCAGACACAAGGTGCTGTGCAACCGCTCGAGCTGAAACTGCCTCCTAAGCAAGGGAAGGCACCCTGGTTTGCGCGTGACTGGACAGATCCCATCCGTATCCGAGACCGCGAGCTGTTTTCGCGCGCCGACTAAAACGCATGTATCCTCTCTCGGCCGGCCTATTGCCAAATAGGAGATCGGCGAACGAAAAAATCTGGAAGTGAGAAAGCGGGAGAGTACCCCTCGCCGATCGGCCATTCCGGTGACGCTGACGCTCAACCGCCGCCGTCGCGATCCCGGCCCGTCGTCCTGCGCAGGGCTTTGCCCCGCTTGTCCATCCGGGCCGAGATGCTCGTCCGCAGTTGCACCGGCCTGTCCGCTCCGCGGGCTTGAGAGGGGTCTTCGGGAAGAAGACTGAACCGGACAGGTCGAGGCCATGTCCTGCACCCTCTGAAGGAGCTTTCCCATGCATCTCATGAAAGTCGATCCGCGCGCGCTGAAGGAGAATTCCGATCGGTCGCGCCAGACGAAATCCACTCCCCAGGCCGACGCGCTGCTCCTGGCGACGATCAAGGCGGTCGGGCTCGTCCAGCCGCCGGTGATCGCGCCGGAGACCGATGGCGGCAATGGCTACATCATTGATTCCGGACATCGCCGTGTGAGGCAGGCGATCGCGGCCGGGCTGGAGGAAATCGACGTGCTCGTCGTCGATGCCGCCAATGACAACGGCGCGATTCGCAGCATGGTCGAGAACATCGCCCGCGAGCCGTTGAACCCGGTCGATCAGTGGCGGGCGATCGAGCGGCTCGTCGCGCTCGGCTGGACGGAAGAAGCGATCGGCGTCGCGCTCGCACTGCCGGTGCGCCAGATCAAAAAACTCAGGCTGCTGGCGAATGTGCTGCCAGCCATGCTCGATCACATGACTAAGGGCGATATGCCCAACGAGCAGCAGCTTCGTGCAATCGCGGCGGCCAATCTCGACGAGCAGCGCGACGTCTGGAAGGCGCAGAAGCCCAGGAAGGGCGACCCGCAGGTGTCGTGGTGGAGCGTGGCGAATGCTCTTTCGAAGAAGCGCATGTATGCCCGTGACGCTAGCTTTGGCGACGATCTCGCCCAGGCCTATGGTATCTCCTGGGTCGAGGATTTGTTCGCGCCGGCCGACGAAGACAGCCGCTACACCACCAATGTGGAGGGGTTCCTCGGCGCGCAGCAGGAATGGATGACAATCCACTTGCCCAAGCGCGGCGTCATCACCGACGTCAACAACTGGGGCCAGGTCGTGCTCCCGCCCAAGGCGGAACGCGTTCACGGCAAGCCGGGCAAGGGCGACCGGACCGCGATGTATCTCGATCGGGACGGCAAGGTGCAGAGCGTGAACTTTCGGCTGCCGGAGCCGAAGAAGAGCAAGGGCGCGGACGAGGGCGGCGATGATGCGATCGTCATGGCGAAGCCCCGGCCGGACGTGACCCGCAAGGGCGTCGAGATGATCGGCGACCTGCGCACGGACGCCCTGCACGAGGCGCTGGCGCGTGCCCCAATCGAGGACGACATGCTGATGGCGCTGCTCGTGCTCGCGCTGGCGGGCCGCAATATCTCGGTCCAATCGGGGGCGTCCAGCGATGTTTACGGATTCGCCCGGATGGAGCGTCATGCCGTGCAACTCGTCGATGGCGACGGCAAGCTCACCTTCGACCGGGACACGCTGCGCGTCGCGGCTCGCTCTGCCTTGATCGACGTCCTCTCGGCCCGCGAAAACCGGACCAATAGCGGCATCGTCGCGCGCCTCGCCGGCGATGCGATCGGCGCTGACGGGTACCTGCCCACGATGGGCACGGAGGAGTTCCTGTCCTGCCTGTCGCGCCAGGCGCTTGAGCGCTCCTGCAAGGATACGCCGGTCCTGCCCCGCGCCCGGGTGAAAGATACGCGCGCTGCGCTCGTCGAGCACTTCACGGATCAGCGGTTCGTCCATCCGTCGGCGGCGTTCGCGCCGACAGCAGCCGAGGTCGCGAGCTGGCGCTTGAAGAGCGCGGTCGGCGCGGGTGACGACGCGGACGTCACGGCGGACGATGCCGATATCGGGTCCGGCGATGCCGCTGCACTCGACGACGTCGATCCTGACACGATCGACGAGGCTTACCGCGTCGCGGCGGAATAGCCCCGACTTTCGCAATCACGTCTGACCGACATTCCGCCGCCGGCCTCGTGCCGGCGGCGGTTTCGTTTCCACGCAACGCCATCACGGAGGACAACATGTCCGCGCATGCAATCTACGATCATGCACCCATCGGCTCGATCATCGCCTGGTCCGACGGCGCGCAGCGGCCGCCAGAGCGCTTCACCGAGAAACTCGCGGCGTGGCTGACCAGCAATAGCAAGAGACGGTTGGTCCGGAAGCAGCCGAGCAGGAGCATGGGCAATCTCAGCCTGTCGGCCAACTTCACTCTGCACGAGGCCGATTTCGGCGCCGGCGGCGTCGTCACGATCCGGGTCCATCGCACCTTCTCGCTGGACTCGATCCTGCACTTCAGCGTGGTCGAACGCCCGGCAATCGGGTCGGTGCGTGTCTTCGATCGGCCCGGCGAGGATGCCGAGCTTGTCCATCTCGCGTCACAGCTCTCGGCGGCGGAGGAATGGCTGTCGCGTCATGGCTATCCGCGCGCCGTGCTCCAGGAGGTCACGGCCGACGAGGTCGGCGCCGCTATCGTCGAGGGGAGGGCGGCATGAAAAGCGCCTTCGATTGCGACGCCGCGACCGATCCGGTTCCTGCGAATCCAGAGGTCGAGTTCGGGCGATCGTCCGAGGGTTTCCCGGTCGCCTGTGTCGGTGACAGTGCCTTCGCCATGTTGCCGGCTCGCGACGGTCGTTAGTATCTCGCGACGGGCTGGCGCATTTCGCGCCCACTCACCGAATGGCGTCGGTCCGATTTTTACGGCCATTCCGGCGGACTGGCGGATGAGGCGGCGTTCCGGGCGAAAGTTTTGGAGCACGCGGAGCATCTTCGCGAGAAGAGGGCGCTCGGGCGCAAGGACATCCACAGCAGGGCGCAGACGCCATGGGGCATCTCTCAAGGCGCGACTGTCTACGCAGAGGGCATCGAATCCCATTCGACCGCCGGGCATGGCGGTTTCAAGCTCTCGGCAGAGCGGAACGGACAGGTGCATGCGCTTCTGCGAGCGATGGACGGCTGGTACGAGGAGGACTGCGCCTGGGCAATCGTTGCGATCACCTTCCCCGACCTCTTCACCGGTTTCGAGCGGCGCTGCGCCGAGCGCTCGATCAATGATAGCTGGCCCGACGCATGGGAGACGATGTTCGGCGTCGTGCTCGGACCGGGCGAACCCTATGAGAAGGACCGGCGGGCTTTTCATGAAGCGCATGCCGAGGACTGGATCGTGGTCTCGGCCGTCACGTGCGGACACCACAAGGGGTTTGTCGAGTGCGTCGCCACGCCCGGCGGCCGGCGCGGCGTGGGCACCGAGGAGCGCCGCTTTCTCGTTGCTGCGGACGAGTATGCGATCGGCCGGTTCGGCTTCGTCATCAATCCGTCCCGTCATGCTGTCTATGGCGGGCCTTCCAGCTTCCTCGGCTGGCAACACAGGACGTCGTAATGACGATCCCTCATGAGACGTTGACGCAGCTCTACCGCATGGAGGAGGCGCGCCGGCAGGTCCAGCGCCAGCTCGAGCTGATCGAGCGGCAGATCGCGCCGCGCGACCGCGCTGGTCCCGCAGCTGCACAAACGCCATGGCGATCGGCGAGGGAAACCGTCCGACATGTGCATGGTGTTGGAACGCTATCGCTCGACGCATGCTGCGCTGACGGCCGAGCGTCAGCCGGAGATCGACGCGCTGTCGCGCAAACTTTCGCGGCAGGACCAGGCCATCGCCGCCCATCACGAGCGTCAGCAGGTAGCGCTTTCGCGCGCGGCATGACCGGTATTGCGAGGGGCGGGCGTTGCAGGTCCGTCAGATCCGAGGCAATCGGCGGCGCATGGCTGCGAGGCCCCGAATGTCCGTTTCAGTTGCGTCACTGAGGCGAGGCCGGGCTGGCCCTCGTCCTCTCGGGTTTGCTGCGGTCTGAACCGTCGGCCAGGCGCTTCAAGGCCGCGTGCCGCGCCGCGTGGCGGCCGGCCTTCGCCGATCTCGCAGACGAGGCGCAGCGTCCTTCGCAAAGGCTTACGCCCTGCTTGGCCGCAAGCCTCGTCCGCTCGCCTGGCAAAGGCCGGGCCCTGATGCGCCAGGGCTTTCGACGGTTCGGGTCGACCGCACCCGAGGAGACGAAGGCCAAGCGCCGATCCGGCTCCGAGGGCGCAACCGAAGAAAGGACTTTTTCCATGGCCAAGACCGCACATTCACCCCCACAGACCGCCCGCATCGTGCCGCTCCGCAAGAGCACGACCATCGAAATGACCCGGCTTGCCTGCCCCGACACGCAGCAGGCCATCCTGATCTCCGAGAGTTTTGGGCTGCCGGTCCTCGATGGCGAGGGCATCCGCGACATGCACGAGCGACTGATCGTCGAGACGGCCGCCAGTCTGCAGGAAGGGCTCGGTGAAAGGGCGATGCAGATCCACCTGCAGCGCATCGTCGGGGCCTATGTCGGTTCGGCCCATGGCGCCGGACAGTTCTACTCCCGCGCGGTCACCGAGGCTCGTGATGCCACCGCCAAATCGGCCTGCGACGCTCGCGACGAGGATGTCGATGGCCCGGTCGGCTTCGACGGCCCCGCCCAGCGCAAGCGAGAATTTGCAGCCGATATGGGCGTCCAGGCCCATGCGCTGCTGATGGCGGCCGAGGGCGCGGTCACGGCCTACGAGCAGGTCATCGGCGAGAGGTGGAAGCCCTTCGAGCGAGCCGCCGAGACCACAAGTCCATCCGTCGATCGCAACGCGGCAGCGGTTCAGATGGCCGCCTTCGGCTGAGCCGGCGCGAGCGGGGCGCCAAGCCCCGCTCGTCATCTATCAGAGCCCGGTGCCAGCCTAACGAGGCAATATGAGGCGGGTGGTGGCAATCCTTCGATCGCGACCCGCCCGGGCCGGCGGTCTTAGCCGGGACGGCATCGGCTGCAACGGCTTTGCCGTCTTCCACTTCGTTCCAGCCCTTCGGGTGCAGCCATCGCCTGACCCCCGGCCTTTCGACCTCCGTGACGGGGTCGCGATCGGCGCGACTTCCACGATGGAGGTTGAATTATGAGCAGGTCAGAAGAGAAGCCGCGAGCGGACATTTATGCGCGGATCACCGACAGGATCGTCGCCGATCTGGAGAAGGGCGTGCGTCCCTGGATGCAGCCATGGCGTTCCGGAAGCGGCAGCGGCGGCGTGACACGGCCGCTGCGGCATAACGGTTTGCCATATAGCGGGATGAACGTGCTCCTGCTCTGGGCGGAAGCTGCAGCGCGCGGCTTCGTCTCGCCGATCTGGATGACGTTCAAGCAGGCAATCGAACTTGGCGGTGCTGTCCGGAAGGGCGAGACCGGCTCGACGGTCGTCTTCGCCAGCCGCTTCAAGAAAACCGAGACCGATGCCTCGGGCGATGCGGTCGATCGGGAGATTCCCTTCCTCAAATCCTACACGGTCTTCAACGCCGAGCAGATCGACGGCCTGCCCGCACAGGAACGCGGGCAATCAGAACCGTCGCATGACCCGATCGCGCGGATCGATTATGCCGATCGTTTCTTCGCCCAGACCGGCGCCGTCATCCGACATGGCGGCGACCGCGCCTACTACTCCCCGGCGACCGACCACATCCAGATGCCGCCTTTCGCGACGTTTCGCGATGGGGAATCCTAGGTCGCGACGCTGAGCCATGAGGCGACGCATTGGACGGCAGCTCGGCATCGCGCGAACCGCGATCTCAGCCGCTACGGCAAGGATCGGAGCGAGCGGGCGCGCGAGGAGATGATCGCGGAACTCGGAAGCTGCTTTCTCTGCGCCGATCTTGGCATTGTGCCGGAGCTGGAGCCGCGTCCAGATCACGCCAGCTATCTCGCCTCCTGGCTCAAGGTTCTGTCCAGCGACAAGCGCTTCATCTTTGCGGCCGCTGCGCATGCACAGCGGGCCGTCGCCTATCTTCATGGGCTTCAGCCGCAGGCCGGCTCGATCGCAGAGGCTGCATGAGTGGTCGAGTTCGATGATGCCTGAGCCAGTCCAGGATCACTGAAGGGCGCTACCACCATGCGTTCCCTCGGCTGTTTCCAAGGGCCTTGCGTCCACTGCGTCCTCGATGGGCATGTCTGACCGGAGGCCGTCGTCGCTGGCGCGCCGTCTCGCTCTCACACCTGCAACCGCCGGGAGCGACTTTCTTCCCCTGGGCCCTGCGGTCCCATTCCTCGCGGGACAAGAAAGCCGCTCCCGGCCGTCCTTCACTGCGTTGCGGCCCCGCTGCGGTGCAGGTCGATCGCCTCCGGTCTTTCGACTGCCATCGAGGCCGCGATGGGCGCAGGCCACGAGAAACCAGAAGGAACTACGACATGGCGATCATCGGCAGCTTCACCTCGAACGGCGACGGCTTCAACGGCACGATCAAGACTCTCAACCTCAACGTCAAAGCCAAGATGGTGCGCCCGGAGCGGTCATCCGAAAAGGGTCCGGCCTTCCGCATCCTGGCGGGCACTGTGGAGTTCGGCGCGGCCTGGCAGAAGACCTCGGATGAGGGGCGCGACTATCTTTCGGTCAAGCTCGACGATCCAAGCTTCCCCGCCCCCATCTACGCCAACCTGATCCAAGTCGAAGGCACGGAAGGCCTCCAGCTCATCTGGTCCCGTCCGACCCGCAACTGAGCCCCAGCCCAAGATGGCCCCGTCGCGAGGCGGGGCCAATCCTCCCGCAGCAGCAGCCGCAGCGCCGGCGAAACCCCCTCGCCTTTTCGCCTCATCAATCCTTGTTGGTTCAAACGACAGCCGCCCCTAGAAGCTCTCGGAGCGCCGTGGTCAAACCACATCAGCCTCAACAAGATCGGTCGGTTTGCTTAGACGCTCTTCCTCGGTTCCCGTCGTCTCGAGGATGAGTCGCACCGTCTCGTCCGGGCGGTCCCACATCGGGAAGTGACCGCATTTGGAGAACCAGTGCAGCGTGGCGGATGGGAACGCCTCATGAGCGCGAGCGGCCTGTCGCGGCAAGCACAGGCGGTCCTGGCGACCCCAGCCGATGACCAGAGGACGAGCGGGATCGGCCGTCGGTCCCGTTTGCTCGGGCCCTGTCGCAAGATCATGCACGAGGGCGTCGAAGATCTTGGTGACGGCGAAGCTTTGCAGTTCGGTCGCTACAACCTCCCCATCCAGGTGCCAGGGTCTTGCCGAAAGCTGCGCCAGAAGCGCGCTACGCATCACCGCGGAGCGTGAGAGCCCCGGCAGCACCGGACGCAGTCCTCGGACAAGACGGATCGATAGCGCGAGCGTTGTCCGGAAGTAGGTGCGCTCCCAGCCTCTCCAGAAACCGCCAGGGTCCAAAGCGACAGTGGCGCCAACCCTGCCGCGGCGCGCCATCTCCAGGGCGATCCGCGCCCCGAGCGAGCTGCCTACGATATCAATGCCCTCCAGCCCCTGATCCAGGATGAAACGCTCCACGCTGTCAGCTAGACCGGCGAAGGTGCCGCTGTCTGCCGCCGCCGGTGTTTCGCCATGCCCCGGCAGATCGATCGCGGTAACCTCACGCGACTTCGACAATGCCGGAAGGATCGTGCTCCAGGACCGCCACGTCCCGCCCAAGCCATGGACCAAGAGAAGGCGGGGGCCTTCACCAATGCGAACGAAGTTCAAAGTCACTGGCGTGTCTTTCCTGCTTGGCGCAACGACGGAGCTGCCATCGGACTGAGCCGCGCTAACTGCGTAACGCATGGGTCGGTGTTTAGGTCCGCCCTGTCGTGACAGCGGCTCGGCATCGTGCCGGGTTCTGTTGGGCGCTCCAGACCACATCTCGGATCTGTTGGTTCAAACCACACCTCGGGCTTCGCGCGATCTGCTCAGTGACAGCCACCCGGGTGCTTCCCGCGCGAGCTGGAGGGGCTCTCTGGTCGTGCCATGGTACAGCCGGCGGAGCCCGCCTCAAGGACGCGCGGTGCCCCCAAAATGCTTTGCATTTCGGCTCCCCCACGCGCCGCCTCTGGCGGTCGGCTTCGCCGATCCTTGACCCGGTCTCCACCGACCCGTGGCGCGCCTTCGTCCATTCGAGACGAAGGAGGTTCTCATGACAATGCCGATCGATCAGCAGATTGCCGAACTCAAGGCCGAACTGAACAATGCCTGCCTGACGCCGCGCGAGCGGCGCGAGGCTAAAGCCGAGCTTGAACTCCTGACCGAGCAGGACCGCAGCGATGCGGAAACAGGGTACTTCGCGGATGTCGAGGCTTGGGTCGCGGTCCACGTCACGGAGCTTGCCGCACTGCCTTTCTGAGCATCACGATCCGAGACGGCCGGTCTGACGCCACGCGCGTCGGCTGGCCTTTTCGCATGTCGCCCGGCCTGCGCTCGCTCTGCTGCGCGCAGGCCAGGAGGCCCGTGGTCTATCGCCAACGGTGTGGTTCAAACCACACCCGTCACGTCATCGCCGCGATCTCCCGCCAGAACACGCTCCGATTGAATTCGTCGGAGCCGTGTCGCGTTTGCATGAAGACCATCGTGATCAACAACCAGAAGGGCGGCGTCGGAAAGACGACGCTGGCCGTGCATCTCGCCTGGCACATTGCCGAAACCGGCGGCCGTGTGCTGCTGATCGACGCCGATGCCCAAGGCAACGCTACCGATACGATGAAGCGTCATCGTGGCGAAGTGACTGCAGCCGAGCTGTTTCGACCGGTCAGGGCGCCAGTTACTGGTGGCGCTGAGGGGATCACGCTCGCGGCTTCTGACAGCTCCCTCACCGATGTCGATCGCGGCGATGCCACCAGCATCCAGCAGTTCCGCGACAACCTTCGTGCGGGCAGCGCGGCGTTCGACGTCTGCATCATCGATACGCCGCCATCGCTGGGCCTGCGCAGCGTGGCCGCGCTGGGGCTCCGTGGGCATTTCTACATTAATACACGCTAAGGGAATTTGAAGTTGTT
>NZ_LSKN01000136.1:0-128842 GCF_001557075.1 Methylobacterium sp. CCH7-A2 | reverse complement strand
GCCGTCACACCGTGACCTGCGTTCCCACCTCGACGACGCGGCCGGTCGGGATCTGGAAGAAGCTCGTGGCGTCGGTCGCGCTCTTGGTCAGCGAGATGTAGAGATTGTCCTGCCAGACCGGCATGCCCGACTGCGGCGAGGCCTTGATCGAGCGGCGCGAGAGGAAGAACGAGGTCGACATGATGTCGAACTTGAAGCCCTGCTTGCGCAGCACGGCCAGCCCCTTGGGGACGTTCGGGCTCTCCATGTAGCCATAGACGAGGTCGACCCGCCAGAAATCGTCCGTGATGCGGGAGAGCCGCACGCGCTCCTCCTCGGCGACGCGCGGCGTGTCGGCCGAGCGCACGGTCAGGATCACGTTGCGCTCATGCAGCACCTTGTTGTGCTTGAGGTTGTGGAGGAGCGAGGCCGGCGCGGTTTCGGGATCGCTGGTGAGGAACACGGCCATGCCCTTGACCCGATAGGGCGGGCTCTTGGAAAGCATGCCGACGAGTTCGAGCAGCGGCACGTCGGTCTTGCGGGTCTTGTCGAAGAGGATCTTGGTGCCGCGCACCCAGGTCCACATCAGGACGATGAGCATGATCGCGAGCAGCACCGGCACATAGCCGCCGCTGAACAGCTTCAGCATGTTGGCCGCGAAGAAGGCGACGTCGATGACGAGGAAGGGCGTCACCACCGCCAGCGTGGCGGCCAGCGACCAGCGCCAGCCCTTCCAGATGACGATGAAGGCCAGAAGCGAATCCACCATCATCGCGCCGAAGACCGAAATGCCATAGGCATGCGACAGGTTGGACGAGGTCCGGAAGGTCCAGACCAGCAGCAGCACCACGACCAGCAGCATCACGTTGATGCGCGGGATGTAGATCTGGCCCGAAGTCTGTTCCGAGGTGTGGCGGATCTCGAGGCGCGGCAGCAGGCCAAGCTGGATCGCCTGGCGCGTCAGCGAAAAGGCGCCGGTGATCACGGCCTGGCTGGCGATGATCGTCGCCACCGTCGCCATCACCACGAGCGGCAGGATGAAGCCTTCCGGGGCCAGCTTGTAGAAGGGGTTGTCGATGGCCGTGGGGTCGGAGAGGATCAGCGCGCCCTGGCCGAGATAGTTGAGCCAGAGGGCCGGAAACACCATCCAGATCCAGGCGCTGCGGATCGGCCCGCGGCCGAAATGGCCCATATCGGCATAGAGCGCCTCGGCGCCCGTCACCGCCAGGCAGACTGAGCCGAGCACGGCGAGCGAGACGCCGGGATGGTCGAAGAAGAAGCGGAAGCCCCAATAGGGGTTGATCGAGGCGAAGACGCCGAGATCGTCGGCGATGTGATAGATGCCCAAGCCTGCGAGCGTCAGGAACCAGACCATCATGATCGGGCCGAAGAAATTCGCGACCTTCGCGGTACCGCGGCTCTGGACGAGGAAGAGTGCGATCAGGATGCCCGAGGCGATCGTCACGACATAGTCGTTGAGCGCCGGCGTCACGAGCTTGATGCCCTCCACCGCCGACAGCACGGAAATCGCCGGCGTGATGACGGCGTCACCGTAGAACAGCGCCGCCCCGGCCATGCCGAGGAACAGCACGACGCCACCGCGCATGCGGCCCAGGGCCCGCTGCGCCAGGGCGACGAGGGTGAGCGTGCCGCCTTCGCCGTTGTTGTCGGCGCTGAGCAGCAGCACGACATATTTGAGCGTGACGACGATGACGAGCGACCAGAGGATCAGCGAGAGAACGCCGATGATGATCTCACGCGGGATGGGGGCCGCCAGCACGATGTCGGACGCGCCGCCATGGCCGCCCGAGGCCGCGCCCGTCGCAGCCAGCACGGTTTCGCGCAGGGCGTAAAGCGGGCTCGTGCCAATGTCGCCATAAACGACGCCGAGCGCGCCCAGCGCCAGCGCCGCGTAGCTGCCATGGCCATGCTTGGCCGGGCCGTGATGTCCGTTGTGACCGTTGTCCAGGCCGAAACGGGAATCCTCCGTCCTCTGGGTCGGGGGATTCGTCAGGTCATGCCCCATCGGGGATCTCCGCGCGCGCTGCGCTGCAGCGAAAGGCCGGGGCCTCTAGCATAACGGCGTCCTCACGCAAAGGCACCGTCATGCATCCGGAACACGACAGGCGTTGCGCCGTCGTGTCACTCGGCCGCATCGGCGCGCCGGCCGTAGCGCTGGGTCACGTAGTCGGCCACCATCGCCTTGAATTCGGCGGCGATCGCCGGACCGCGCAGGGTCTTGACCTTCTTTCCGTCGACGAAGACCGGAGCCGTCGGCTCCTCGCCGGTGCCGGGCAGCGAGATGCCGATATCGGCATGCTTGGATTCGCCCGGTCCGTTGACGATGCAGCCCATCACCGCGACGTTCAGCGCCTCGACGCCGGGATAGCGCGTCTTCCAGTCCTGCATCGAGCCGGCGATCCAGTCCTGGATGTCGCGGGCGAGTTCCTGGAACACGGTCGAGGTGGTGCGGCCGCAGCCGGGGCAGGCGGCGACCTGCGGCACGAAGGCGCGGAAGCCCATGGTCTGCAGCAGTTCCTGCGCCGCCTTGACCTCGAGTGTGCGGTCGCCGCCGGGCTCGGGCGTCAGCGAGAAGCGGATCGTGTCGCCGATGCCCTCCTGCAGCAGGATGCCGAGTGCCGCCGAGGAGGCGACGATGCCCTTGGAGCCCATGCCGGCCTCGGTGAGGCCGAGATGGATGGCGTAGTCGGAGCGCTGGGCCAGCATGCGGTAAACCGTGATCAGGTCCTGCACGCCCGAGACCTTGGCGGAGAGGATGATCTGGTCCTTGCCGAGCCCGATCTCCTCCGCCCGAACCGCCGAGAGCAGGGCGGACTGGACCATCGCCTCGCGCATGATGGCGCGGGCATCGAGCGGGCGCGGCTGGAGCGCGTTCTCGTCCATCAGCGCGGTCAGCAGCTCCTGGTCGAGCGAACCCCAGTTGGCGCCGATGCGGACGGCCTTGCGGTGTTTGATCGCGAGCTCGACGATCTGGCCGAACTGGCGGTCCTTCTTGTCCTTGAAGCCGACATTGCCGGGGTTGATCCGGTATTTCGCCAGAGCCTCGGCGCAGGCCGGATGCTCCGCCAGAAGCTTGTGGCCGATATAATGGAAATCGCCGATCAGCGGCACGTCGATGCCGACGCGGTCGAGACGCTCGCGGATCTTGGGCACGGCAGCCGCCGCCTCGTCGCGGTCGACCGTGATGCGGACGAGTTCCGAGCCCTGCCGGGCGAGCGCCGCGACCTGCGCCACGGTGGCGGCGATGTCGGCGGTGTCGGTGTTCGTCATCGACTGGACGACGATCGGCGCGCCGCCGCCGACGAGCACATTGCCGACGCGCACGGGCACGGTGAGATGGCGCGGCTGCGGCCCCGAATGCTCGGCGCCGAGGCAGGGGAGGGCCCGCTCGTTCATCGGCCGTGCTCCGTCTCGCGCGTTCCGTTCATGACTGCAGGTTCCGGCAATGCTCGCAGCGCCCGACGATCTCGACGACCTGATGCGAGGGGGCGAACTGGCGAGACTGGGCGATGGCGGCTACGGCCTGCTTCATCGCCGGCGAGGAATCCTCGTCGACGCCGCCGCAGGCCTCGCAGATCAGGAAGGCGACCACATCGCCCGCGCCATGGCCGTGCAGGCAGGCGACATAGGCGTTGCGCGAGGAGAGCCGGTGGACGAAGCCCTGCTCGACCAGGAAATCCAGCGCACGATAGATCGAGATCGGCGCCAGCCGGCGCCCGCCGGCGGGCGAGATGCGGTCGGCGAGATCATAGGCGCCGACGGGCCGGTGATCGGCATGGAGCGCCTGCAGCGCCTTGGCACGGATCGGCGTCATGCGCAGGCCGCGCTCGCGGCAGATCCGCTCGGCGCGGGCGAGCGCTTCCTCGGCATGGGCGCGGTGGTCATGGGCATGGCGGCATTCGCCGGCCTCGTGCGAGGCATGGGCATGGTCGCCATGGCTGTGGGCGTGCGGCTGCATTTTGGTCATGTTGCGTTGCGAAGGGTCATCGGGCAACGTGCGGCGATCCTGTCCGGGCGGTCCCGCCGCGGCGGCGCTGCCCTGTCCGGCCGAACCTAAGCACTTTTCGAGCGATTGTCAGGAGCCCAGACGCCGATGTTTCTCAAAGACCGTGCGGCCGCCATCACCGGATCCACCTCCGGCATCGGGCTCGCCTATGCCAGGGCTCTCGCCAAGGAGGGCGCCCATCTCGTCATCAACGGCATCCTGCCCGCCGACGAGGCGGAGACGCTGCGCTCCGAACTGGCCAACGAGTTCGGGGTCAAGGTGCTGTTCTCGGCCGCCGACATGACCAAGCCCGAGGAGATCGCCGGCTTCATCGCCCAGGCGGAGGCCGAGTTCGGCGCCGTCGACATCCTCGTCAACAATGCCGGCATCCAGCATGTCGCTCCGGTCGACGAGTTCCCGCTGGCGAAGTGGGACCAGATCATCGCGATCAACCTGTCCTCGGCCTTCCACACCACCCGCGCCGCGCTGCCGAAGATGAAGGCGAAGGGCTGGGGCCGGATCATCAATACGGCCAGCGCGCATGCCTTCGTCGCCTCGCCTTACAAGAGTGCCTATGTCGCGGCCAAGCACGGCATCGCCGGCTTCACCAAGACGGTGGCGCTCGAGGTCGCGACCAAGGGCATCACGGTGAACGCGATCGCGCCGGGCTATGTCTGGACGCCGCTGGTGGAAAAGCAGATCCCCGACACGATGAAGGCGCGCGGGCTGACCAAGGAGCAGGTCATCAACGACGTGCTGCTCACGGCCCAGCCGACCAAGGAGTTCGTCACCGTCGAGCAGGTGGCGGCGCTCGCCGTCTTCCTCTGCACCGATGCGGCCAAGTCGATCACCGGCACGACGCTGCCGATGGATGGCGGCTGGACCGCCGCGTGACCGGCCGCAAGAAAGCGGCATCGCCCATCCTGGGGCTCGCCGGCCCCAAGGCGCAGAAATCGGTCTCGCTCGCGCTTCAGGGCGGGGGCGCGCATGGCGCCTTCACCTGGGGCGTGCTGGACGCGATCCTGGAGGATGGGCGGCTCGCGATCGAGGCGCTGTCGGGCACCAGCGCGGGGGCGATGAACGCCGTCGTGCTGGCGGAAGGCTGGATCGAGGGCGGGCCCGAGGGCGCGCGCAGCAAGCTCGAGACCTTCTGGCGGGCGATCAGCGTCGACGGGAAATATGGCGGCTCCGAGCGCTCGCTGATCGACACGCTGCTCGGCGCCTGGGGCGGCAGCAACGGCGTGCCGCCGGGCATGCTCTGGTTCGAGATGTTCTCGAAGGTGGCGAGCCCCTACGACATCAACCCGCTGAACATCAATCCGCTCCGCGGGGTGATCGCGGATCTGATCGATTTCGACAAGGTCCGCGCCTGCACGCAGGTGAAGCTGTTCATCGCCGCCACCAATGTCCGCAGCGGCAAGATCAAGCTGTTCAACGGGCCGGAGCTGACCGCCGACCATCTGATGGCCTCGGCCTGCCTGCCGATGCTGTTCCAGGCGGTCGAGATCGGCAAGGAGGCCTATTGGGACGGCGGCTATATGGGCAATCCGGCGCTGTTCCCGCTGTTCTACGAGGCGGCGGGCGACGACATCCTGCTGGTCCAGATCAACCCGCTGCTGCGCAAGGAGCTGCCGACCAAGGCGCGCGACATTCAGGACCGGCTGAACGAGATCACCTTCAACGCTTCGCTGCTGCGCGAACTGCGCGCTATCGACTTCGTCAACCGGCTGGTCGACAGCGGCAAGCTCGACAAGAACGAGTACAAGCGCGTGCTGATGCACCGGATCGATGGCGGCCCGCCGCTGGCGGAGATGACCTCCTCCTCGCGGCTCAATGCGGACTGGGATTTCCTGCTGCGCCTGCGCGACATCGGTCGTGCGGCGGCCAGGCGCTGGCTGAAGCGCAATTACGAGGCGATCGGCACGGTCGGGACGCTCGACCTGAAGGCGGCGTTCTCGTAGCGGCCGAGCGCCGTCACAGCGTCAGTCTGCGGAGGCTGCTGGCGTGGACGACGGCGAGGATCCGGACGCCAGTCTGCATCTCTTCATAGAGGATGACGTGCGCGCGATGCTCGTGGCGCCGCACGCCCGGCGCGATGGCCTGGGCCACGCGGCCCATGCGTGGATGGTCAGCCAGCAGGCCGAAGACGTGATCGAGTTCGGCGAGATAGGCCTCGACCTGCCGTTCGCCGAACCGCTCCAGGCCGAACAGGGCGATGTCGAATAGATCGGCCTCCGCTCTTTTCGTCAGCCTGAAATCAGCCATTGCGGCCAGCCTTGACCTCCGCAGCACGTTTCGCCTGAGCCAGAATGTCCGGCAGTGTCTTTTCGCTGGTGCCGCTGGCGCGCGATTCCGCGACGATGCGCTGGAGATCCGCCAGGGTCAGCTCGGGATGCGCGCGTCGCTCGCGATCGCGCCTGACGAGGTCGCGGACATAGTCGCTCGTGCTCGCGTATTCGCCCTGCTTGATCTGGGCCTCGATCCATTCCTTCATCGGATCGGGCAAGGAAATCGTCATTGTCGCCATGGCGCACCTCCTTATGCTAGGGTAATCGGGATAAGATCATTTCACAAATAATCTTATTCTACCGTCTCGTGGCTCGGCCCCCTCAGGGCGTTCCCGGCGGTAACGGCATCCATCTCAGAGGCGCACCCGCATGTCCCAGCTCATCGTCACCGCCGGTCCCTTCACCTTCGAAGCCAAGCTCGAGCTCGAAAACGCGCCCAAGACCTGCGCCGCCTTCCTCCGGCACATGCCGTTCACCAGCAAGATCGTGCATGTGCGCTGGAGCGGCGAGGGCGTCTGGATGCCGCTCGGCGATCTCGATTTCGGCGTCGGCTACGAGAACCACACCAGCTATCCGGCGCCGGGGCAGATCATCCTCTATCCGGGCGGCATCAGCGAGACCGAGATCCTGCTCGCCTATGGCGGCGTGCATTTCGCCAGCAAGATGGGCCAGCTCGCCGGCAACCACTTCATCACCCTGACCTCAGGGCTCGAGAACCTCTACACGCTCGGCCGCAAGACGCTCTGGGAAGGCGCGCAGGACATCCGGTTCGAGATGGTCTGAGATCGCCTCAGGTCTGGCGCCGACGAACCCCGTCATCCTGGACAAGCCGCGTAGCGGCGCAGGCCGGGACCCATCATTGAGCGCCGTCGCAGTCCTCCGATGGATCCCGGTCGAGCTTCGCTCGCCCAGGATGACGGCCGGTGTTTCCGAGCCAGTTGTTTCGCCGTTCAAGCCGCCGGCGTCGCGTCCTTTGCATCAGGCGGCTCTCCGGCCCCGCAGAGCGCCAGCATGGCGCGGGCGATCTCGGCTTCGCCCATGATCGTCAGCGTGGCGCCGCAGCGGGTCAGATGCGCCACCTCGGCGTCCGAATGGGCGCGGGCGACGATCGGCAGGGCCGGGTTGTCGCGCCGCGCCTGTTCGCAGACCTGACCCGCCTCGAAGCTCTGCGGGATGGCGACGAAGAGCCGCCGCGCCCGGTCGAGACCAGCGGCCGCCAGCACCGCCGGATCGGCCGCATTGCCGAGCAGCAGCTCCGCGCCGTCGCGCCGCGCCGTCGCGACCGCATCGCCCTGTTCCTCGATCACCAGCACCTTTTCGCCGCGCGCCTTGAGCCCGGCGCCGAGCAGCGCTCCGACTCGGCCATAGCCCACGACGACCATGTGGTCGGAGAGCGTGGTCGGAGTGATGTCGAGATCGGGCGCCGGCTCCGCCGCGGATACCGGTGGGGAGGCGTCACCAACGCCCGCGGCGGGGGATGGCGTCGGCTTGGGCTTGGGCGCAGCGTCGCCGGCGAAGCGGTCGACCAGCGCGAACAGCACCGGGTTGAGCAGAATCGAGAGGATCGCGCCGGCCAGGATCAGGTCGCGGCCCTGCGGCGGCAGGATCGCGAGCGAGACGCCAAGCCCGGCGAGGATGAAGGAGAACTCGCCGATCTGCGCGAGCGAGGCCGAGATCGTCAGTGCCACCCCGTTCGACTTGCCGAAGGCGCGCACGATCAGCCAGGCCGCGAGCGACTTGCCGATCAGGATGATCGCCAGCGTCGCCAGCAGCGGTCCGGGCGCCCGCAGCAGGATCGCGGGGTCGAACAGCATGCCGACCGAGACGAAGAACAGCACCGCGAAGGCATCGCGCAGCGGCAGCGATTCCTCCGCCGCGCGCTGGCTCAGCGGGGATTCGCTCAGGATCATGCCGGCGAAGAAGGCGCCGAGCGCGAAGGAGACGCCGAACAGGCTGGCCGCGAGGAAGGCGACGCCGAGCGCCACCGCCAGCACGGCGAGGCGGAAGAGCTCACGCGAGCCGGTATGGGCGACCCAGTGCAGGATCCAGGGAATGACGCGCCGCCCGACGACGAGCATGAAGGCGATGAAGGCAACGACCTTCATCAGCGTGAAGCCGAGAACACCCCAGAGGCCGAGGTCGAACTGGCTCGAGAGCGGCGAGGGGATACCGGGCTGGGCGCCGTGCAGCGCGTCGGCGACGGCCGGGATCATCACCAGCGCCAGCACCATGGCGAGGTCCTCGACGATCAGCCAGCCGACGGCGATCTTGCCCTTCTCGCTCTGGACGAGCCGCCGCTCCTGCAGCGCCCGCAACAGCACGACCGTGCTCGCCACCGACAGCGCCAGCCCGAAGACGAGGCCGGCGATCCAGCCCCAGCCCATCAGCAGGCCGAGGCCCATGCCAAGCAGCGTCGCGACGCCGATCTGGACGATGGCACCGGGCACGGCGATCGCCTTCACGGACAGCAGGTCCTTCAGCGAGAAATGCAGGCCGACGCCGAACATCAGCAGGATGACGCCGATCTCGGCCAGTTCGTTGGCGAGGTTCTGGTCGGCGACAAAGCCGGGGGTGAAAGGGCCGACCGCGACGCCGGCAACGAGATAGCCCACCAGGGGGGAGATGCGGAGCTTCTGGGCAAGCGCCCCGAAGACGAAGGCCAGGCCGAGGCCCGCGACGAGAATGGCGATCAGCGGGCCGTGATGCATGGGTCTCCCGGTCGGTCAGAAGGCGTCGGAGGCAAATCGGGTGCGAGCGGCGACCATGGCGGCTGCCCTATGCAATTTCAACAGTGAAGCGCGCGGTCGGACCGAAAACGCGGCTGCGATGGTCAGTCTCGCGCAGGTTTCGCGACGAAGAGATCAGGCTCGCGGTTTTTCGAGCAGGATCTGTCCCTGCTTCTCGACGCCAATCTTCAGCTTTTCCGCGAAGACAGCCAGGACCCAGGGCAGCATCATCTCGACCCTGACCAGCGTCTGCTCGACATCGAGCCGGCCGCGGACGGTATAACCCAGAGCGGCCACGCCGAAATGCAGGCTGTCGCCCTCCCAGTGCTCCTCGACGAGATCCATCTTCACCATGCCCAGCCGGTCGCGAATGCGGTCGAGCCCGTCGCGCAGGCGCGCGACGGCGCCCTCGCGGCCGAGTTCGTGGGAGACGGTGATGCTGACGGGCTTGGCCATGGCGGATCCTGCTGCGGCGGGCTGTGCCCCGAGAATGGGGAGCGGTGGTCCCGATTTCCAGAACGAAAACGGCCGGCGCGCGGTGCGGCCGGCCGTGGTTCGATCCCTCATCGCCGAGCGGTCAGGCGTCGCGCTCGTTCAGGCGGCGCTGGCCATGCTCGGTGATGCGCCAGCTTTCGCCGGCGGATTCGACCAGGCCGCGATCCGCCAGCACATGCAGCATCGAGTCGTCGAAGACGAAGCGTGAGGTCTGCTCTTCGATGCTCTCCAGGGCGATCCATTCCGGATCCGAGAGGATTCCGGGGTGCGGGATGAGGAGGTGCTGAACATCCATTCGCGTCTCCTTTCTCTGCAGGATGGGAATCGAGGGATCGCATCCAATCGCGGCCTCCTCGTGACGATGCTGCGTCGCAATGCCGCCTTCTCTGTTTCCGTCCGCTCGATGTGCCAGCCGAGCGGATTCCTCGGGAACACTCCCGGCCATGGGTCGTTCTCTCCGCAACGGCCCGAGCCGCCGGCGACGGCGCCCGCACGGGCATTCCCTTTCGCCGCCCGCATGAGGAGATCCGACGATGGCGACCATGAACAGCTTCCCGCCCGACGTGCCTAAGAGCATCGACGAGGCTCGGGACGATGCCGAGAACCTGGCCGGTACCGTCCGCGCCAAGGCTTCCAATCTGGCCGAGAAGGCGACCGACACTGTTCGCGACGGCTATCAGCGCGCCAAGGATGCGCTGACCGAATCCGACCCCATGGAAATGGCGCGCGAGGGCGGCGAGGCGGTTCGCGACGCGGTGGAGCGGCATCCGCTGGCCGCTTTCGGGCTCGGCGCGCTGAGCGTCGGCCTGATCGCCTGGGCCGCCATGCGCCCCTCGCCTTCCCGCTTCGAGCGTTACCAGCCCGATTTCGGCCGCTGGACGCGGATGCTCCAGGGCTATGGCAGCGAGGCTGTCGATTCGGGCGAAGGCCTGCTCAAGAACGGGGAGAAGTGGCTGCGCAGCCATTCCGGCAGTGCGCGCAACCAGGCTCGCGACTATGTGGATCAGGCGCGCGACTATGCCGATTACGGAAGCCGCATGATCGCACACAGGGCCGAGCGCGAGCCCATCGCCGCCATGATCGGCGTCGGCATCGCGGTCTATGTCATCGGGTCGCTGATCGCCTCGGCGACGACGAGCGACAACCCGCCCCCGCGCCGGCGCTCCACGAAGCGCTGATCCCGACGCACGGTCGAAGCGATCAACGTCGCAATGAAAAAGCCCTGCCGCATCGCTGCGGCAGGGCTCTTTGCGTCAGCGCGCCGCGCGAGCGGCACGCCGTGATCTCACCACCAGTAGCCGGGGCCGTAATAGTAGCCACGGCGATAATAGCCGCGGTTCGCGGAGGCCGCGATCGCGCCGCCGACGACACCGGCGGCAACGCCGGCCGCCACCGCGCTGCCGGCCTCGTTCGAGGCGCGGCGGTTTTCCACGTAGTTGGCGGAGCGGCACTGCTGATAGGCGCGCGTGCCGGGGCGGAAGCCCTGCGCCTCGCAGGTGATCTCAGCATCGGCGAGCGACTCCTGCGCCGTCTGGCAGCCGGCGAGCACAGTCGCCAGAGCTCCGACAATCAGAATGGTACGCATTTCTTGTCCCTTTTTGCAGCCTCCCAAAGGCTGCTTGGACTAAAATGCAGGAGCTTGGGCAGGTCAAGGACAAGGGCGCCTTTTGGGTTAAATCCCTGTGCGCGTTGCTTGTCGAACACCCGCCGCGTCTCGCGCCGTCGGCCGTTTCAGCCCGCCTTGCGGGCCGGCTTCTCGGCCGGCTTGCCCGAGCGGGTCAGGCTGGCGATTTCGAGCGGCGGCATGCCGGACTTCTCGGCGATGAGGCGGTCCTGCTCCATGATGGCGTCGCGGGCCGGTTCATCGCCGTCGAGCCCGCCGAGCAGGGCGGTGGGCACACGCCGGTTGGAGCGGCGCGAGCCATCGACATAGACGACGTCGAACATCACGAACTCAGCCTCGAGCGGCTTCGATTTCTTGCGGGCCATGACAGGCTCCTCTGCAACGATGGGCAGGACCGGCGCCGCGCGGGGATAGGGTCGCCTCGGGGCGCGGCGACGAAGCGCCGGGCCGCTGCGGTGAAACGGGGCCGGAGGATGATGGCGGAGCCCTAGCCGATGAGGGCGCGCCTTGCAATGCGGCACGCCCCGACGAGAACGCGCAGGCCTCCGCGCATGATGCGGCTTGCCGCCGCGACGGCGGCATCCTTAGCTGCGGCCGCAAGCTCTTCTCCAGCGAACGCGCCGCATCCCTGCGGATGGCCGGCGCCACCTGACCCGACGAAAGGTCCCTTGGTGAGAACTCTGATCTTCGGCGGGGCCGGCTTCGTCGGGCTGAACATCGCAGAGGCGCTGCTGCGCGCCGGGCATGCGGTGACGGCTTTCGACCGCTCGCCGATCCCTAAGGCCGCACTGCAGGCCTTCGCCAAGCTGCCGGGCGGCTTCATCGCCATCCAGGGCGACGTCACCGACGAGGCCGCCGTGGCGGCGGCGATCGAGCCGGGCACCGATCTCGTCGTGATGGGCGCGGCGATCACCGCCGGGCGCGAGCGGGACGCAAGCGACCCGGCGACGACGCTGAAGGTCAATCTCCTGGCGCAGGTGCCGATCCTGGCGGCGGCGCGGGCGACCGGCGTGCGACGGGTGGTCAATCTGAGCTCGGCGGCCGCCTATGGCGCGACCGGCGAGCGTGTCGCCGAACTGGAGGAGACGACACCGGGCGATCCCGTCGGGCTCTATGCCATCACGAAATGGGCCAGCGAACGGGTCGGTGCACGGCTCGGCGATCTCTGGGGGCTCGACGTGGTGAGTCTTAGGCTGAGCGGGGTCTTCGGGCCCTGGGAGCATGCGACGGGCGTGCGCGACACGCTGAGCCCGCATTGCCAGATCCTGGCGGCAGCCGTGGCGGGCGAGCCCGCGATCCTGCCGCGGCCGGGTCTTCGGGACTGGATTTACGCTCCCGACGTGGCGGACGCCTTGCTGGCGGTGGCCGCAGCCGAGAAGCTGGGCCACGGCGTCTACAATGTCTCGACGGGAACGCGCTTCACGCTGCTCGACTGGGGGCAGCGGCTGGCGCAGGCCTTCCCGGGTTTCGTCTGCCGCCTGGCCGAGCCGGGCGAGGCGGCGACCATCGATTTCCACGGCCCGTCCGACCGCGCGCCGATGGCCGTGGCCCGGATCGCGCATGACATCGGCTGGTCGGCTCAGACCGAGGGGCTGGCGTCGGCCGACAGGCTGGCCGCCTGGTGGCAGGCTCACGGACGAAGCATGGAGACGGGACGATGAAGCTCGCCGGCAAGACGGCCCTGGTGACGGGCGCGGGCTCTGGCATCGGCCAGGCGATCGCGCTCCTGTTCGCGGCCGAGGGCGCGCAGCTCGCGCTGGTCGACCGCGACGAGGCCGGCCTCGCGGAGACGCTGGCGAAGCTCACCGCGTCGGGAGGCGCGGGCATTGTCCAGTGCGGCGATGTGGGTGAGCCTGGATTGGCCGAGGCAGCCGTGGCGGCCTGCGAGGCCCGTTTCGGCGGCCCGGACGTGCTGGTGACCGCGGCGGGGTTCTCCTGCGGCGGCACGGTGACGACGACGGCGCCCGACGATTGGGAGGCCGTGTTCCGCGCCAATGTCGGCGGCACCTTCCTGTTCGCGCGCGCGGCGATCCCGCGGATGCAGGCCCGCGGCGGCGGAGCGATCGTGACCTTCGCCTCGCAACTTGCGCTCGCCGGCGGGCGCGGCAACAGCGCTTACATCGCCGCGAAGGGCGCGATCCTTTCGCTGACGCGGACGATGGCCCTGGATTACGCCGCCGACGGCATCCGCGTGAACGCGATCGCGCCCGGTGCCATCGACACGCCGATGCTGCGACGCAGCTTCGCCCGCCATGCCGATCCGGAGCCGGTGCGGGAGGCCTCGCGCAACCGCCATGCGATGAAGCGCTTCGGCCGCGCGGAGGAGGTGGCGCAGGCCGCCCTCTATCTCGCCAGCGATGCCTCATCCTTCAGCACGGGCACCACGATGGTGGTCGATGGCGGCTGGCTGGCGGCCTGAGCGGAGAGGGCGCCGTGGACGGCATGAACGCTGCATCGGGGGCGGCCATGAAACATGACGGTCTCTCCCTGCTCGAAAGCCGCGTCGCGGCCGATCTCGCCCGCATCGCCCATCCGCGTGCACCCTGGCTGACGCCGAAGACGGGGCCGGACGGCCAGCCGGCCCATGACGTGATCATCGTCGGCGGCGGCCAGTGTGGCCTCGCCACGGCCTTCGGCCTGCTGCGCTCGCGCGTCGACAACATCCTGGTTCTGGACAAGGCGCCGGCCGGGCAGGAGGGCCCCTGGCGGAGCTATGCGCGGATGCACACGCTGCGCAGCCCGAAGGACTTCACCGGCCCCGACCTCGACGTGCCGAGCCTGACCTACCAGTCCTGGCATGAGGCGAAATACGGCGCCGACAGCTGGAATGAACTGGCGCTGATCCCGAAGGGCTACTGGGCCGATTATCTCGACTGGTTCCGCCATGTCACCGGCCTGCCCGTCCGCAACGAGGCCGAGGTCGTCGACATCGCGCCCGCGGACGGGCTGCTGGCGCTGACGGTCCGCAGCCATGGCGTCGAGAGCCGGCTCTATGCGCGCAAGGTCGTGCTGGCGACCGGCCAGGAGAGCATGGGCGACTGGAGCTTTCCGGGGGTGATTGCGGCGCTGCCGCCGACGCGCCGGGCCCATTGCGCGGAAGCGATCGACTTCGCGGCGCTGGCGGGCAAGCGCGTCGCCGTCATCGGCGCCGGCGCCTCGGCCTTCGACAATGCCGCGACCGCGCTGGAGGCCGGGGCCGCCGAGGTGCATCTGCTCTGCCGGCGCCAGGAGATCCAGGTGGTGCAGCCCTATCGCTGGCTGACCTTCCGCGGCTTCCTGCGCCATCTCGGCGATCTCGACGATGCCTGGCGCTGGCGTTTCATGAGCGCGATCATGGGGCTGCGCGAGGGGTTTCCGCAGGCGACCTATGATCGCTGCGCCACCCACGACGCCTTTCGGCTGCATCTGGGATCGCCTGTCGCGAGCGCCATCGACGGGTTGGGAGGGGTCGAACTGGCGACGCCGTCCGGCGGCCTGACCGTGGATTTCGTGATTTGTGCGTCCGGCATCGAGATCGACTTCGCCGCGCGGCCGGAACTCGCGCGCTTTGCCGGCAACATCGCCTCCTGGGGCGATCGCTACACCCCGCCCGTCGCCGAGCGCGACGAGCGGCTGGCGCGCTTTCCCTATCTCGCCGACGATTATGCCCTGACCGAACGCGTGCCCGGCGCGACGCCCTGGATCGCCGACATCCATCTCTTCAGCATCGCCTCGACGATGAGCTTCGGCGCCTCGGGCTCCTCGATCAACGCCATGACGACGGCCGTGCCCCGGTTGGTGAGCGGGCTGACCCGGGGTCTGTTCCGCGCCGACATCGAAGGGCTCTGGGCGGAATTCCAGGCCTATGACGAGCCGCAGGCGGTGATCCGGCCCCCGGCGGCGGCGGGCTGAGCGTGGCGCGCATGGCACCCCGCTTGCATCCTGTTCCGTTCGGAACCAACCTGTCGACCGAACCACAAAAACAGAGGGGATCATCATGAGCATGCTGCGGACCGCCTGCCTCGCGGCGGCACTGTTGACGACAACGGCGCTGCCGGCTCTGGCGCAGACGCGCGCCGAGACACTGCGCCACGTCACCGGCGCCGCGATCAACACGCTCGATCCGAACATTCCGGGCTCGACCCGCGAGGCTTTCGGCCTCTCGCTCCTGACCTATGACCGGCTGCTCTCTTTCGGAAAGAAGCAGCTCGACGGCAAATGGGTCTTCGATCTGGACAAGTTCCAGCCCGAGCTCGCCGAGAGCTACACGGTCAGCCCCGACGGGCTGAAGATCACCTTCAAGCTGCGCAAGGACGCCAAGTTCCACGACGGCACGCCGGTAACGGCGGAGGACGTGAAGTGGTCGCTCGACCGCGCCGTCACGGCCAATGTGCTCGGCAAGGGCCAGCTTCTGACCGGTTCGCTGACCAGCCCCGACCAGTTCAAAGTCGTCGACGCCCACACCTTCGAGGTGACGCTGCCGAAGCCGGACAAGCTGGCGCTCGCCAATCTCGCCGTGGTCTATCCGGTGATCTTCAACTCCAAGCTCGCCAAGTCGAAGGCGACGCCGGAGGACCCCTGGGCGCTGGCTTGGCTGAAGGAGAACACCGCCGGCTCCGGCGCCTATATCATCGAGAGCTTCAAGCCGGGCGAGACCACGATCCTGCGCCGCAATCCGGACTGGAACCGCGGCTCGGCCGACAAGCCCGCCGCCTTCAAGCGCATCATCACCCAGACGATTCCCGAGGCGGCGACCCGCGCCAACCTCGTCGAGAAGGGCGATGCGGACATCGCCATCGACCTGCAGGCGACCGACGCGGCCGATCTCGAGAAGAAGGGCAAGCTCAAGGTCATCTCGACCCCGCAATACAACGCCATCACCTTCGTCTCGTTCAACAACCAGATGCCGCCCTTCGACAAGCTCGAGGTGCGCAAGGCGATCGCCTATGCGCTGCCCTATGAGGACATGTTCAAGGCGGCGCTGTTCGGCCGCGGCAAGCCGCTCTATGGCGCGACCTGGGCGGATGGCAAGGCGCCGACGGGCGAGACCTTCCCGATCCCGCAGCCGGTGAAGACCGACCTCGCGGAGGCCAAGAAGCTGCTGACCGCGGCGGGCTTCCCCGACGGGTTCTCGACGACCTTCTCCTTCAATGTCGGCCAGGCCGGCACGGCCGAGCCGATGGCGGCGCTGCTGAAGGAGGCGCTCGCCAAGATCGGCATCAAGGTCGAGATCCAGAAGCTGCCGGACGCGCAGATGTCGACGCTGATCAACGAGAAGAAGGTGCCGTTTTTCACCGAGGGCATCGTCGCCTGGCTGCCTTCGATGGACTACTTCTACCGCAACTTCTACATCGGCCCGATCCGCTGGAACTATTCCTCGATCAACGATCCGCAGATCACGGACTGGGCCCAGACCGCCCGCTTCGAGCCGGACATGGCCAAGTATGCGGCGCTGGGCAAGCAGCTCAACACGCGGCATTTCGAGCTGATGCCGCAGATCCCGCTCTGGCAGCCCTCGCAGGACGCGGTGATGGCGCCCTCGATCGAGGGCTATGTCTACCAGTTCCACCGGCAGATCGACTTCCGGGATCTGAGCCGGAAGTGATGTTGGGCTGATCGGCTCGCAAACGCACACCGTCATCCTGGGGCTTCGCGCATGCGAAGTCCCGGGATCCATCATAAAGCACTGCGGTGCCCTATGATGGATTCCGGCCTGCGCCGCTTCGCGGCTTGTCCAGGATGACGGTGAGGAATTGATCAAGGGCGAGCGAGACAACTCATGTCGCAACTCTCCACCACCGCCAAACGGGCCGGCTGGCGCTTCGCTTCGTCGCTGCCGGCGCTGTTCGGCGTGCTGGTCTTCACCTTCCTCTTGATGCGGGTGCTGCCGGGCGATCCGGCGGTGTTCTTCGCGTCCGGCCCCAGCGCCGGGAAGGAGGAGATCGAGATGATCCGCAAGCAGATGGGCCTCGACAAGCCGGTCCCCGAGCAGCTGCTGCGCTATCTCGGCGATATCGGCTCAGGCAATCTCGGCCGCTCGCTGACCACGGGGCAGCCGGTGCTGGCGGATCTCAAATCGCGGCTGCCGGCCTCTCTGGAGCTGACCTTCTCGGCGCTGCTGATCGCGCTGCTGACGGCGATCCCGCTCGGCGTCGCGGCGGCGCTGCGGCAGGGCTCCTGGATTGACCATCTCGTGCGCTTCATCTGCGCGCTCGGCGTCTGCGTGCCGACCTTCGTCTCGGGGCTGCTGCTGATCTACGCCTTCTATTATCTGCTGGGCCTCGCGCCCGACCCGACGGGGCGCGTCGACATCTTCACCTCGCTGCCGCCGCGCGTGACCGGCTTCCTGCTGATCGATTTCGCGCTGGCGGGCGACTGGGAGGGCTGGCGGGCCGCCGCGGCGCAGCTCGTGCTGCCGGCGACGACGATGGCGCTGTTCGTGGTGGCGCCGCTGGCGCGCATCACGCGGGCGGCGATGCTGGCTTCGCTCGGCAGCGATTTCGTCCGCACCGCGCGTTCGCTCGGGCTGCCGCCGGCTAAGGTCATCGTCACCTATGCGCTGCGCAACGCGCTGCTGCCGGTGCTGACCATCGCGGGCATCGTGTTCTCGACCATGCTCGGCGCGAACGTGCTCGTCGAGAAGGTGTTCTCCTGGCCCGGCGTCGCTTCCTATGCACTCGATGCGCTGCTCTCGTCTGACTACGCCCCTGTGCAGGGCTTCGTGCTGCTGATGGCCTCGATCTTCGTCGTGGTGAACCTGACCGTGGACGTGCTCTACGGCATCGCTGATCCCCGGGTGTCGGTGGAATGAGGGGTTTTTCAGCACATGTCATGGTCGGGCTTGACCCGACCATCTCGGAAACGAGGGTCTCCTGCGCGAGATTCTCGGGTCTGCGCTTCGCTTCGCCCGAGAATGACGGCGGAGTCTTTGCGCCATGACCTCCTCGACGCTGCGTCACACCGTCTGGATCCTGCGCGGCAACCCGGTCACGGCGGTCGCCGCCGCCGGCGCCTTCATTCTCTGCGTGCTCGCCGTGATCGGCCCCTGGATCGTGCCGTTCGACCCGATCGCGTCGGATGTCGCCAATGCGCTGAAGCCGCCGAGCGCGATCTATTGGGCGGGCACCGACCAGCTCGGCCGCGACGTGTTCAGCCGGCTGATCGTGGCGGCGCGGCTCGACCTCGCGATCGCGGCCTCTGCCGTCAGCCTCTCCTTTGTGCTCGGCGCGGTCATCGGCGCCCTCTGCGGCTATACCGGCGGGCGGCTCGATCGCTATGTCGGGCGCTTCGTCGACGTGCTGATGGCGTTCCCGCTCTTCGTGCTGGCGATGGCGATGGTCGCCGCGCTCGGCAACCGGGTCGAGAACATCGTCATCGCGACCGCGATCATCAACCTGCCGTTCTATATCCGCTTCGCGCGAGCCGAGGTGAACGTCCGCCGCAATGCCGGTTGGGTCGAGGCGGCGCGCGCCAGCGGCGACAGCCATGTCTCGGTGGTGCTGCGCTTCCTGCTGCCGAACGTGCTGCCGGCGATGGCGGTGCAGGTCTCACTCAATCTCGGCTGGGCGATCCTGAACGCGGCGGGGCTTTCCTTCATCGGGCTCGGCGTCTCCGCGCCGACACCGGAATGGGGCATCATGGTCGCGGAGGGCGCGCGCTTCATCTCGACCGGCAAATGGTGGCTCGTCGCCTTTCCGGGGCTGGCGCTGATGCTGACGGTCCTGTGCTTCAACCTGCTCGGCGACGGCCTGCGCGACATCCTCGACCCGCGGATGCGGACGTGATGGTCGTTTCATGCCGGAACCTCTCCGTCATTCCGGAGCGGCCCGAAGGGGCGAGCCCGGAACCCAGAACCTCAGGCTTTATGCGGAAATGACGGGACGTGCTTCGCCTCCTGCCCAGCCGGCATCGGTTCTGGGTTCCGGGCTCATCGCTGCGCGATGCCCCGGAATGACGAAGAGGGTCCGAGCCACGGGCGCGAGACCATGAACACTATGCCTGCCAGCACCGCCCCCCTCCTCGCCATCGACGATCTGCACGTCACCTTCTCGACGCGGCGGGGGCTGGTCGAGGCCGTGCGTGGCGTGTCCTTCTCGGTCGCAGCCGGCGAGACGCTGGGCGTCGTCGGCGAGAGCGGCTCAGGTAAGTCGGTGACGGCCTTTGCGGTGACGCGGCTGCTCGATGCGTCGGGCCGGGTCAGCCAGGGCCGCATCCGCTTCGCCGGCGAGGACATCACCACGGCGTCGTCGAAGCAGCTGCGCCGCCTGCATGGCGCGGCGATCTCGATGATCTTCCAGAATCCGCGCGGCGCGCTGAACCCGATCCGCACGGTCGGCCAGCAGATCGCCGACGCGATCATGGCCCATGAGCCGATCTCGGCGGGCGAGGGCCGGGCGCGGGCGCTCGAGCTGCTCAAGGCGGTGCTGATCCGCGAGCCCGAGAAGCGGCTCGACGCCTATCCGCACGAGCTCTCGGGCGGCATGTGCCAGCGCGTCATGATCGCCATGGCGATCGCCTGCGCACCCAAGCTCCTGATCGCCGACGAGCCGACGACGGGGCTCGACGTCACCACGCAGAAGACGGTGATGGACCTGCTGTCGCAGATCACCGCCGAGCGCGGCATGGCGATGATCCTGATCACGCACGACCTCGGACTGGCCTCGCGCTATTGCCAGCGCGTCTGCGTGATGGAGCAGGGCAAGGTCGTCGAGGAGGCACAGCCGCTGTCCCTGTTCAGCGCGCCGCAGCACCCCTACACCAAGCGCCTGGTCGCAGCCTCCCCGACAGCGACCTCGACGATCGCCGATCTGGCGCCGGAGGCCTTGGCGCCGTCTGCCGTCGCCCACAGCCCTCATCCTGAGGAGGCCGCGCCAGCGGCCATCTCGAAGGATGGTTCAGTGGTCTCGGAGCCTCCTGGAGCATCCTTCGAGACGAAGCCTGCGGCTTCTCCTCAGGATGAGGGCTCAAGAAAGGCCAAGCCCGCGCCGGGCACGCCGCTGCTGCTCGAAGTCCAGAACCTGGTGAAGCGCTATGACCGCGGCGTGGTCGCGGTGAACGACGTCTCCTTCGCGATCCGGGCCGGCGAGAGCCTCGGCCTCGTCGGCGAATCCGGCTCGGGCAAGAGCACGATCTCGCGGCTGGTCTGCCGGCTGATCGACGCCAGCGAGGGCGAGATCCTGTTTGACGGCCAGGCGATCGGCACTCAAGCCGCGCGCGACTTCCACCGCTCGCCGCTGCGCAAGGACATCCAGATCGTTTTCCAGGACCCGACCGACAGCCTCAACCCGCGCTTCAACGCCTTCGACTGCATCGCCCATCCGCTGCGGCGGCTTCTGAACATGAAGGACGGGGCGGCGCTCACTGCCCGCGTCAGCGAATGCGCGGAGCGCGCCGGGCTGCCGAGCAGTCTGCTGGAGCGCTTCCCGCACCAGCTCTCGGGCGGGCAGAAGGCGCGCGTCGGCATCGCGCGCGCCATCGCTTGCCGGCCGCGACTCCTGATCCTCGATGAGCCGACGGCGGCGCTCGACGTCTCGGTTCAGGCGGTGATCCTGCAATTGCTCGACCGGCTGCGGCGCGAGGACGATCTGGCGCTGCTCTTCGTCAGCCACGACCTCAACGTCGTGCGGATGATGTGCGAGCGCACCGTGGTGATGCAGAACGGGCGGATCGTCGAGCAGGGAGAGAGCCTCTCGCTCTTCGCCGCGCCGCAGACGGACTATGCGCGCACGCTGCTCGACGCCGTGCTGCATCTCGGCGGGCCGACTGCTCGTTAGCCAGCCGATCGCGCCTTGAATTTGCGGCAAAGCGGCGGATCATGGCGGACGATGTTTCGCCACCGCCCGAGGACAGCCTTCATGCCCCGTCTCCCGCTGCTGCCGGCCCTCGTGCTGCCCGTCCTGCTCGGCGCCTGCGCGATCCCGACCTCGCGGTCGAACATCGTCGTGCTGACGGACAACAAGGCGGTGGTGGAATCCTGCACCAGCCTCGGTGAGATCGACGGCGCCTCCGAGCTGCATTCCGTCCTGATCCTCGACAAGGCGCGGGACGCTGCGATCTCGCGGCTGAAGATCCGGGCGGCCGATCTCGGCGGCACCCATGTCCTGACCAGCGTCGCCGACATCAAGTGGAAGGGGCCGTCGACGACCGGGACGGTTTATAAGTGCGGGGGGTGAGGGGGGGCGCGTCGTCATGGTCGGGCTTGACCCGACCATCTCCGGCTCGAGCATTCTCGTCCTGAGGTTCTCGGGGCAAGCCCGAGAACGACGCCAGGACATCGGCCGCCTCACAGCTTCGTCAGCCACTCATGCTCGGCGGCGTTGTGGAACTTCCAGGTCCGCTTCGGGCCGGCCATGACATTGAGATAATAGAGATCGTAGCCATGGCAGGTGGCGCAGGGGTGGTAGCCCTTCGGCACCAGCACGACGTCGCCATCCTCGATCGCCATGGCCTCGTCGAGGCTGCGGTCGTCGGTGTAGACACGCTGGAAGCCGAAGCCCTGCGGCGGGTTCAGCCGGTGGTAATAGGTCTCCTCGAGATGGGACTCGCGCGGCAGGTCGTCCTGGTCGTGCTTGTGCGGCGGATAGCTCGAGGTGTTACCGGCCGGCGTGATCACCTCGACGACGAGGAGCGAATCCGCCGGCTCGTTCTCGGGTAGGATGTTGGTGACGTGGCGGGTGTTGCTGCCCTTGCCGCGGATCTCCTGGCCGAGATCGTCGGGCGCGATCACCCGCACCGGCAGGCCGCCCTTCAAGCCGGGCGCGGTGCAGACCGCGAGTTCCAGATCGGTGGTCGCCGTCACCGACCAGTCCGACCCTTGCGGGACATAGAGCGACCAGGGCTTGCCCTCGAAGGGGCTCATGCGCTGGCCGAGGGTGCCGAGAGCCTGTCCGCCGGCCGCGACCTCGCCCTTGCCCGTGACGAAGACGAGGCAGGCCTCGCGATCGCCCGTCGCCGCCGACACGCTCTCGCCGGCCTTGAGCCGGTGCAGCTCGAAGCCGACATAGGTCCAGCCGGCGCTGTCAGGCGTGACGCGGGTCACGAGCCCGTGGCGGCCGGTGGGGCGGATCTTGAGGTGGGACATGGGGTGCGTCCTTGAGGTCTAAGGTACTGGCTGGCGAACCGCGCCGTCATTCCGGGGCTTCGCGTCAGCGAAGAGCCCGGAACCCATAACCGCTGTCGATGCCGGACAGGGTGGCGGCGTTCCGGACTGTTCGTCGACACCTGCGGTTATGGGTTCCGGGCTCGCCCTGCGGGCGCCCCGGAATGACGGGGGAGGTTGATCAGCCCAGCCCCGCTTCCTTGACGAAGCGGCTGAGATTGGCGTGGCCGAGCTTCGCATAGGTTGCGGGCTCTGCCTTCTTCGGGTCCTGCTCGGCCTCGACGACGATCCAGCCGGAATAGCCCTGCAGCTCCTTGAGCACGCGGACATAGTCGATCAGCCCGTCGCCCGGCACGGTGTAGACACCGGCCAGCACCGATTGCAGGAAGGACCAGTCCTCCCTGTTGGACTGCCACATCACGGCCTCGCGGATGTCCTTGCAGTGGACATGGTGGATGCGCGCTTTCCAGTGCCTTGCGATGCGGGCGGGATCGCCGCCGCCCCAGGTGGCGTGGCCGGTGTCGAGCAGGAGCCCGACGGCGTCGCCGGTGACGGCCATGAAGCGGTCGATCTCGGATTCGGTCTGCACCACCGTGCCCAGATGGTGGTGATAGACGAGCTGAAGGCCGTATTCGGCTTTCAGGCCCTGGGCGAAGTTTGTGAAGCGCGCGCCGAATGGCGCCCAGTCGTTCTTCGCCAGCACCGGGCGGGCCGAGAGCGGCCTGGCCATGTCGGAGTGGATGGCGTTCGAGGTCTCGGCCGCGATCAGAACGGTGCAGCCCATGTCGCGCAGCAGGGTGGCGTGAGCCTTCACGGCCTCCATCTCGGCGGCGACGTCGCGGATCAAAAGCTCGGTCGAGTACCAGCCCGAGACGAGTGCGTGGCCATGGGCGTCGAGGATCGGCTTCAGCGCGGCGGCGGTGCGCGGGAACTTGTTGCCGAGCTCCATGCCGGTGAAGCCGGCCGTGCGGGCCTCGCTCAGGCAGGTCTCGAGCGGAATGTCGCCGCCGATCTCCAGCATGTCGTCATTCGACCAGCCGATGGGGTTTGCGCCGATGCGGATCATGTGTGGGGTCTTTCTTCCATTCGCTGATCGTCTTCGCCCGTCATCCTGGGCTTCGCGCAGCGAAGACCGGGATCCATCAGAGGGCGCTGTGGCCTATGATGGATCCCGGTCGACCTGCGGTCGCCCAGGATGACGGCGACGTTGTACCGATTACACACCGATCGTCTGCCGCTTGCGGCGCTCGTCATAGCTCGCCCGTGCGGCGCGGACTTCGGCGCGTTCGCTGACCTCCGGCACCGCGACATCCCACCAGGCGCCGCCCGCGCCGGTCGAGACCAGCGGGTCGGTGTCGATGACGACGACCGTGGTGCGGGTGTTTATCTTCGCCCGGGCCAGAGCAACTTCCAGTTCGGCGATCGAGGCGGCCTTCACGGCGATCGCGCCGAGGCTGGCGGCGTGCTGGACGAAGTCGATCTCGGGCAGGGTCTCGTGGCGGGCGTCCTTCAGCAGGTTGTTGAAGGAGGCGCTGCCGGTCGCGTTCTGGAGGCGGTTGATGCAGCCGAAGCCGCGATTGTCGAGCAGCACGATGGTGAGCCTGAGGCCGAGCATCACCGAGGTCGCGATCTCGGAGTTCATCATCAGATAGGAGCCGTCGCCGACCATGACGACGACCTCCTTGTCGGGCCGCGCCATCTTGGCGCCGAGCCCGCCGGCGATCTCGTAGCCCATGCAGGAGAACCCGTATTCGGCGTGGTAGGAGCCGGGCGAGCCCGCCTGCCAGAGCTTGTGCAATTCGCCGGGCAGGCCGCCGGCCGCATGCAGCAGGATGACCTCCGCGCCGAGGCTGCGCTGGACGGCGCCGATGACCTGAGCGTCCGAGGGCAGCGCGGCGTTGGTCGCGGCGGTGACCGCCGCGGCCTCCTTCCGCCACGCGGCCTTGCCGGCCTTGGCGTCGGCGGTCCAGCTCGCGGGTGCCTGCCAGCCAGCGAGGGCGTCGCGCAGTTCGGCGAGGCCCTCGCGGGCGTCCGCCACCAGCGGCAGGGCGCGGTGCTTGCCGGCGTCGAAGGCCTGAACGTTGAGGCCGATCACGCTCTTGCCGGCGGCGAAGAGCGCCCAGGAGCCGGTGGTGAAATCCTGCAGGCGCGTGCCCACCGCAAGGATCAGATCCGCCTCCGCCGCGAGGCGGTTGGCGGCGCCCGTGCCGGTGACGCCGACGGCGGCCATGTTCAGCGGCGCCTCATCGGGCAGGGCCGACTTGCCCCCTTGCGTCTCGCAGACGGGGATGCCGGTCTGCGTCGCAAAGCGGGCGAGTTCGTCGCTGGCGCCGGAATAGAGCACGCCGCCGCCGGCCACGATCAGCGGCTTCTGCGCGGCCTTCAGCGCGGTGGCCGCCGCCGCGAGTTCGGCCCGGTCGGGCCGCGGGCGGCGCGGCGTCCAGAGGCGCTCCTCGAAGAAGCTCTCGGGATAGTCATAGGCTTCCGCCTGCACGTCCTGGCAGAGCGCGAGCGTGACGGGTCCGCATTCGGCCGGATCGGTCAGCACCTGCATGGCGCGATGGAGCGCCGGGATGATCTGCTCGGGCCGGGTGATGCGGTCGAAATAGCGCGAGACCGGCTTGAAGCAATCATTGGCGGAGACGGTGCCGTCGCTGAAATGCTCGACCTGCTGGAGCACGGGGTCGGGAATGCGGTTGGCGAAAACGTCACCGGGCAGCAGAAGCACCGGCAGGCGGTTGACATGGGCGAGCGCCGCTGCGGTAACGAGATTGGTCGCGCCGGGGCCGATCGAGGTCGTCGCGGCCATGAAGCGGCGGCGCATGTTCGCCTTGGCATAGGCGATGGCCGCATGGGCCATGGCCTGCTCGTTATGGGCGCGGAAGGTCGGCAGGCGCTCGCGCTCCTGCCAGAGCGCCTCGCCGAGGCCCGCGACATTGCCATGGCCGAAGATCGCCCAGACGCCACCGAAGATGGGCAGGCGCTGCCCGTCGATCTCGGTCATCTGGCGGCTCAGATAGCGCGTCAGCGCCTGGGCCATGGTGAGGCGGATGGTGGCGGTCATGTCGGGATTCGACTCTCTGTACGATAACCGGCTGTCATCCCGGGCGAGCGGGGCGAGACCCGGGATCCATTCCGGAGCCTAACCCGCAAAGGCTCCGGAATAGGTCCCGGATCTCCGCTGCGCTCCGTCCGGGATGACCCGCGCGGGTGGAATGTCGGCATGGAGCCTACGCCGCCTTGCGGTCGCGGGTGGCGATCCAGAGCTCGGTCAGCGCGCCGAAGCGGCGGGCCATGTCGGCGATGGCGGTCTCGTCGTCCATGCGGCCGGCGAGCCAGGCTTCGGCTGCGGCCATGAAGATGGTGCGGCCGACGGCGAAGCCCTTGACGATGGGGGTGGCGGCGGTGGCGGCGAAGCCCGCCTCCAGCTCCTCGGCGGGGGCGTCGAGCCCGAGCAGCAGCACGCCGCGGCACCAGGGGTCGTTGCGGGCGATGGTCTGCTCGATCGCGGCCCAGGCGGCGGGCGAGGCCTGCGGCTCGAGCTTCCACCAGTCCGGCTTGATGCCGAGGTCGTAAAGCTCCTGCATAGCGCGGGCGATGGTGTCGGGGCCGAGCGGGCCGTGCTTGCCGGCGATGATCTCGACCAGCAATTCGCGGCCGACCTTGCGCGCCGCATCGAAGAGCGTGCGCAGCTTCTCCTGCTGGGCCTGCTTGAGCGCGGGCTCGTCGTCGGGATGGTAGAAGCAGAGCGCCTTGATGCAGTGATCGACCGGCCATTCCGGCAGAGCCGAGCCGATGTCCTGGCTGC
Organism: Methylobacterium sp. CCH7-A2; assembly: GCF_001557075.1. NCBI lineage: Bacteria > Pseudomonadati > Pseudomonadota > Alphaproteobacteria > Hyphomicrobiales > Methylobacteriaceae > Methylobacterium > Methylobacterium sp. CCH7-A2. The sequence goes on along the minus strand of NZ_LSKN01000136.1, from coordinate 102,839 downwards.
CCTCGAAGCGCAGCGGCCGCGAGCCCGGCAGCTCGACCGGGCGGCCGAGCCAGGAGAAGGGGTGGCGGGCGAATTCGAACATCGCCTCGCGGCCATGCTTCTCGTCGAGCAGCATGCCGTAGCCCGGCCGGCCGGCCGCGACGCGGGCGGCCGCCTTGACGGCGAGCACCTTGAAGTCGCGGATGCGGGCGGGGTCGGCCCCGAGCTTCTGCGCGACCTCCTCGAGCTGGGCACGGTGGTCGCAGGCGAGCGCCATCAGCGAGGGGATGTCGCGGCGGCGCGTGGTCGCCCAGTGGATGTGGTTGATCGCCTCGTCCTTGCGGAGCGCGCGATGCGGGCTGCCGTTCCTGAGGAAATACTGCAGCTCCGCGAAGGTCGGGCTTTCGGGCGAGCAGAGCAGGCGCGAGACGGCGAAGGCACCGCAGGCATTGGCCCAGGTCGCCGCCGTCTGCAGGCTCTCGCCGCCGAGCCAGCCGCGCAGGAAGCCGGACATGAAGGCGTCGCCCGCGCCGAGCACATTGTAGACTTCGATCGGGAAGCCCTTGCCGACGATGCCGTCCTCGAGATCGTCGGAGATCGCGCCCTCATAGACGATGCAGCCCATCGGGCCGCGCTTGAGCACGATGGTGGCGGGGGTGAGCGCGCGGATCGTCTTGAGCGCCGGCAGCAACTCGCTCTCGCCCGAGGCGATCAGCACCTCTTCTTCCGTGCCGACGACGAGGTCGCAGCCGGGCAGGACGCTCTTCATCCGCTCCGAGACGGCGGCCGAGGCGATGTAGCGGTTGTCGCCGGCGGCATGGCCGGCGAGCCCCCAGAGATTGGGGCGGTAGTCGATGTCGAGGACGACCTTGCCGCCCTGCGCCCGCATCAGCCGCATCGCCTTGCGCTGGGCGGCCTCGGTGTTGGGCTTCGCGAAATGGGTGCCGGTGACGACGACGGCGCGGGCCGTGGCGAGGAAGGCCGCGTCGACGTCCGCTTCCTCCAGCGCCATGTCGGCGCAGTTCTCGCGGTAGAACAGCAGCGGGAAGGACTTGTCGCTCTCGACCGAGAGGATGGCGAGCGCGGTCAGCCGCGTCGGGTCGGTCTTCAGCCCGCCGAGATCGACGCCCTCGCGCGCGAGCTGCTCGCGCAGGAAGCGGCCGAACTGCTCGTCGCCGACGCGGGTCAGCAGGGCCGAGCGCAGGCCGAGCCGCGCGGTACCGATGGCGATGTTGGCCGGGCAACCGCCGACCGATTTGGCGAAGCTGCCGACATCCTCGAGCCGCGAGCCGATCTGCTGGCCGTAGAGATCGACCGATGCGCGCCCGATGGTGATGACGTCGAGCGACGGCGCGGGTCCGCCCTGCGATGCCGCCATGTCGTTCTCCCGGCTCTTCCTGCCCCTGGTCCCGGCTGCGCTGCGCGCTCCGGCGATCCGTCGCTTACGAAATAACAGTTCTACTTTCCAGTCAATTCGGAACGGACGTTCCCGATTGGGAGAAGGGGTCGAGGGCGTCAGGAAGAATTGCGCGCGCGGCCGCGCGGCTTGCCGGGCTTGCGGTCCCGGCGGGCGTCGCCGATGCCGACGGCGAGCGCCATCGACAGCGCCATGGTGGCCGAGAGCGTGCGGAAGCCGCCGAAATCAGCCTCCGCCACCTCGAACCAGAGCGTGGCGAACTGGACCAGCGGCGAGAAGGCGCTGTCGGTGATGGCGACGACCGGCACGCCGCGCTCCGAGAGCTGGCGGGCCTCGTTGATCGTCTCGGCCGCATAGGGCGAGAAGCTGACGGCGAGCGCGACGTCGCGCGGCGTCGCGAAGGAGAGAATCTCGGGACTCAGGCCGGCGGCCGATTCGACGAGCTGGTTGCGCACGCCGAGCTTGCCCAGCGCATAGGCCATGTAGCTCGCGACCGGATAGGAGCGCCGCCGCGCTATTATATAGACCGTTTCCGCCCCGGCCAGGGCCGCGATGGCGCGGTCGAGCTGCGCCTCGTCGAGCGAGCGGGCCATCAGGTCGAGCGAGGTACCGGATGCGGTCAGGAAGCCTTCGAGGATGCGGTGATTGGCGCCGTTGCCGCCGACATCGGCGCGCAGCGCGTTGAGCCGCTCCTCATAGCTCGAATTGCGCTCGCGCAGCCGTTCGCGGAAGACGCTCTGCAGGCTGGTGAAGCCATCGAAGCCGAGATGCTGGGCGAAGCGCACCAGCGTCGAGGGCTGGACGCCCGCGGCGTCGGCGATGCTGGCCGCCGTGCCGAAGGCGATCTCGTCGGGGTTGTCGAGCGCATAGGCGGCGACCTGGGCAATGCGCTTGGGCAGCGACTGGCGGCGGGCGAGGATCAGCGATCTCAGGCCGTCGAAATCGCGAGGGGCCGAAAGGGCCGTCTCGTCCGTCATGCCATCTCTCTCCCGGCCGCGCGCGGCTTCGCCACCCCTTACTGGCAGCGCGCGCGGAATGGATCAAGTGTTCCAGCGATGGAACGCGCCGCGCCGTGCTCGCCGTCCCCGCTGGATCGCCGGCCCGCGCCATGGCACGCAGCCTGCAGGCGCCGCGCGCCCACGCCAAGAGAGCGAGACGCAATGAAGATCCTGCTGCTGAACCCCAACACCAGCGAAAGCCTGACGACCCGGCTGCTCGATGCGGCGGTACAGGTCGTCGGGCCGGAGACGCAGATCGTGCCCGCCACGGCCCCGCGCGGCGTTCCTTACATCTCGACGCGGGCGGAGGCGCAGATCGGCGGCGCGATCGCGCTGGAGATGCTGGCGGAGCGGGCGGGCAGCTATGACGCGGCGGTGATCGCGGCCTTCGGCGATCCCGGCCTGTTCGCAGCGCGCGAATTGTTCGAGGTGCCGGTGGTCGGCATGGCGGAGGCGGCGATGCTGACGGCCTGCATGCTCGGCCGACGCTTTGCCATCGTCACCTTCGCGAGCGCGCTTGGGCCCTGGTACCAGGAATGCGTCGAGATGCACGGCATGGCCGATCGCTGCGCCGGGATCCGCATGCTCGACGGCGCCTTCCGGTCGATCTCGGATGTGCAGGAGGAGAAGGAGGAGCTGCTGGTCGCGCTCGCCAATGACGCGGTCGCGAGCACGCAGGCCGATGTGGTGATCCTGGCCGGGGCGCCGCTGGCGGGGCTGGCGGCGAAGGTTCGCGAGCGCATTCCCGTGCCGGTGATCGACCAGGTTCAGGCGGCGGTGCGGCAGGCGCAAACGCTGGCGCTGCTGCGCCCGCTCAAGGCGCGCACGGGCAGCTTCGCGCGCCCTGCGGGCAAGGAGAGCGTCGGGCTGGCGGGACCGCTGGCGGACTGGATCGCAAGGCGGGGGTGAGGACTCTGTTAGCCGTGAACGCGTAAAACGGACGGGAACGCCCAATCATCGGGGCTCGATCCATCATGCGAATGGATTTAGCCCCCAGTTGGAGGTTTCCATCGATGCCGGCACGAATGAAGAAGCCGCACGGTTCGGTGGCGCAATGAAGAGGACGAGGCCGGCTTCGGAAGGAATGGTGTTGGTCGGGATGGCGTTGCCTCGCAGGGGTGTCTCCCCGTCTTCCGGATGCCGGTGAGCGGTTCGCCATGCTGAAGCGCGTCGCCATGATCGTTGCGGCCCCGCTGCTGATCCTGATTGGCCTCAAGGCTTGCTGGTCCATCGCCTTCCCGACAAACAGCTTCCGCTACAAGTTGACGGTTGAGGTCAACACTCCTGATGGCGTGAAGTCCGGCTTCAGCGTGGTCGAGGTGTTCGAGACGAAGCAGCCCCGAGGCTTCTCGGGCGGCATGCGCATCGTCGGCGAGGCCGTGACCGTCGATCTGGGTGCGCGAGGACCGATTTTTGTGCTGTTGAAGAACGGCTCGCGCGAGGAAGGCTTCAACTCCGAACCGGGCTCGATCGTCTACTCGGCCTTTCCGAGGGATAGCCGGCCAGGGCATAGGGGCGGTGAGGCCCTGCCCGAGAACCTGAAACGCTATCGTGACGAGCATCTGGTGGCGCCCCTTCGGCCCGAACAAATGCCGTTGATGGTCCGTTTCCTCGATCCGCGTGATCCAAAGACGGTTTCACGTGTCGATCCAACCAATATCGCAGCGAGCTTCGGCCCCGGTTATGGTTTCAAGAGCGCAACACTGGAGACAACGCGTGATCCTGTGACCGTCGGTGTCCAGAGATATTTGCCGTCATTTGGCCCGGAAACCGGCTTTGGCGAATGGATTAGCAAAATTCCGTCTTGGGATTTTCGATCTATAACGTTGTCCGAATTCAAGAGAGGCGCGTGATCGGCGCGGCTGTGCCGTTGACGGCGCAGGGCGGGCTTTGAGCGGCCGGCGGGCAAGGAGAGCGTCGGTCTGGCGGGGCCGCTGGCGGAGTGGATCGCGCGGCGTGGGTGACCGTCGCAACTTGCAGCCAGAACCACCCCCGTCATCCTGGACAAGCCGCGCTGCGGCGCAGGCCGGGATCCATCATCGGGCTCCGCGGCGCCCGATGATGGATCCCGGTCGGCCTTTGGCCGCCCAGGATGACGGCGCGTTTCAGAGCATGATCGGAATGACGGCAGACCTCTACCCCACCCCGCTCGCGCCGCAGGTCTGGCCGCCGTCGACCGGCAGGCAGACGCCCGTGATGAACTTCGCCTCGTCGGAGGCGAGGAAGACGGCGGCGTTGGCGATGTCCCAGGCGGTGCCCATCTTGCCCATCGGCACGAGCGCGTCGCGGGCGGCGACCATCTCCTCGACGGAGGGGTACTGCGCCGAGATCTGCTTGTAGATCATCGGCGTGTCGATCAGCCCGGGCATGATGCAGTTCGCCCGGATGCCTTGCCTTGCGTATTGCATGGCGAGCGCCACCGTCGCCTGGTTCACGGCGGCCTTGGTCGCGTAATAGGCGAAATAGGGATAGCCGACCCAGCGGATCGCCGCGATCGAGGAGATGTTGACGATCGCGCCGCCGCCGCCTGCCAGCATATGCGGGATCACGGCCTTGGAGCAGCGGTAGACCGGGCCGAGATTGAGGTCGATCGCGGCCTGGAACTGCTCCTCCGACAGTTCGACCGGCCCGCCCATATGGGTGACGCCGACATTGTTGTGGAGGATGTTGATGCGGCCGAAGCGAGTCATCGTCGCCGCCACGGCCGAGTCGATTGAGGCCTGGCGGGTCACGTCGGCGGCGAGCGCGATGGCGACACCGCCCTCGCCATTGATGATCGCCGCGGTCTCCTCGGCCGCCGCCTGGCTGATGTCGATACAGGCGACGCGCGCGCCCTCGCGGGCGAAGGCGACGGCCGCCGCCTTGCCATTGCCCCAGCCCTCGCCGGAGGAGCCGGCGCCGAAGACGACGGCGATCTTGCCCTTAAGGCGGTCGGCCATGGTGGACGCTCTTCGATCGGTTGCAGAAACGGGCCGTCATTGCGAGGAGGCGCAGCCGACGAAGCAATCCAGAGCGGCAGAGCGCTTCAGTCTGGATTGCTTCGCTGCGCTCGCAATGACTGCTGAGCAGCCTCAGCTCAGCGAGCCGCCGACGGCCTTCTCGAGGATGCCCCAGGCCTCGTCGCCGTACTTCTTCTTCCACTCGGCGTAGAAGCCGGCCTTGCGCAGGGCGTCGCGGAAGGCCTCCGCCTTGGTCTCGTTGAAGACCATGCCCTTGGACGTCAGGTCGTCGCGCAGGCCGGCGTTGAGCTTGGCGACGTCGGCTCGCTCCAGCTCGGCGGCGGCGTTGAGGTTCTTGGCGACGATGGCGCGCAGATCCTCCGGCAGACGCTCCCAGGCGCGGCGGTTGCCGAGGAACCAGAAGCCGTCCCACATATGGTTGGTGACGGAGAGATATTTCTGCACCTCGAAGAGCTTGGCTGTCGAGATGATCGCGAGCGGGTTCTCCTGCGCATCGACGATCTTGGTCTGCAGCGCGGTGTAGACCTCGGCGAAGTTGATGCTCGCCGGGGCCGACTGGAAGGCGGTAAACATCGAGGTCCAGAGCGGCGAGACCGGCACGCGGATCTTCAGGCCCTTGAGATCGTCGGGGGTGTTGATCGGGCCCTTGGACGAGGTGATCTGGCGGAAGCCGTTGTCCCAGATCTTGTCCATGACGACGAGGTTGGCCTTCTGGATCTGGCCGCGGACATAGGCGCCGAGCTCGCCGTCCATCGCCTTCCAGACGGCGTCGTAGTTCGGGAAGGCGAAGCCGATGCCCGAGACCGAGGCGTTGGGCACGAGCGTCGAGAGGATCAGCGGCGACAGCGTGAAGAACTCGACGCCGCCCGAGCGGACCTGGCTCAGCATGTCGGTGTCGGAGCCGAGCTGGTTGTTCGGGAAGATCTGGATGACGACCCGACCATTGGTCTCGGCCTTGATCTTCTCCACCGCCTCGTTGGCACGCTGGTTCATCGGATGCGTCAGCGGCAGGTTGTTGGCGTATTTGTAGGTGAACTCGGCGCTCTGGGCCGAGGCACGGCCGATCGAGAAGGTGCCGATGGCGGAGGCTGCGGCGGTGCCCTGCAGCAGGGTGCGGCGTGAGATGGTCATGGTCGTTTCTCCCAGTGGTTTGTTATGGGGTGTTCGGGTCGGCGTCACAGCACCCAGGTCGAGAGGCCGGGCACGACGGCGATGACGACGAGGCCGATGAGCAGGGCGATGAGATAGGGCCAGATCGCGCCCATCGCCTCGTCGGGCGAGACGTTGCCGATCTTGCAGGCGATGTAGAAGCCGATGCCGATCGGCGGGGTCATCAGGCCGATGTTCATCGCCGTGACCACCACCATCGAGTAGTGCACGTCGTTGATGCCGAGGTTCTTGGCGATCGGGAACATCAGCGGCGCCATCAGCACGATGGCCGGCAGGCCCTCGAGCACGCAGCCCAGCACCATGAAGACGACGATGGTGACGGCCATGAAGGTCAGCCAGCCGCCGGGCAGCCCGGTCATGAAGGCGGCGAGGTCGCGGGCGAAACCTGTCTGCGTCAGGGCCCAGGCCATGGCGAGCGCCGTGCCGAGGATCATCAGGATCGCGCCGGACAGGGCCGCGGTCTCGACCAGCATCGCATAGAGCTTGCGCCCGCTGATGCCGCCATAGAGCACCATGCCGATGATCAGCGCGTAGAGCACTGCGATGGTGGAGACCTCGGTCGCGGTGGCGACGCCGCCGCCGACCGCGGCGCGGATGATGAAGGGCAGCACCAGGGCCGGCCCCGCGACCAGCGCCGTCTTGCCGATGACGCCGAAGGAGAGCCGGCGCACGCCCGCCATGTCCTCGTGCCGCGCCTTCCAGCGGGCGAGAACGGCGAGCGCCAGCAGCAGCACCATGGCGATGGCGAAGCCGGCGTTGAACAGCCCGGCGATCGAGACTCCGGCGACGGAGCCGAGCACGATCAGCACGATCGAGGGCGGCACCGTGTCGGCCATCGCCGCGCCGGTGGACAAAAGCGCGATCAGCTCCTTGGGCTGGTAGCCGCGCCGCTTCATCTCCGGGAAGAGGGCGGGCGCCACGGTCGCCATGTCCGAGACCTTGGAGCCGGAAATGCCCGAGACCAGGAAGAGCGAGCCGAGCAGCACATAGGACATGCCGGCGCGGATATGGCCGAGCATCGACGCCAGGAAATCGACGATCGCCTTGCCCATGCCGGTGGCGTCGAGGATGCAGCCGAGCAGCACGAAGATCGGCACCGAGAGCAGGATGATGCTCGACATGCCCTCGTCCATGCGGCCGACCATCACCAGCATCGGCACATTGGTCGAGAAGACGAGGAAGCAGAGCGTGCCCATGCCGAAGCAGAAGGCGATCGGCACGCCGGCCGCGAGGCAGAGCGCCACGATGATGACGAGGAAGATCAGGATGTTGCCGTAACCCAGCCCCTTGAAGGTCGGCGTCAGCCACCAGAAGGCGAGGCCGAGGGCGAGGATCAGCGCCGCCGCCAGGGCGAGGTCGCGCAGCGTCGAGCTGCGCCAGGCGTGGCGCAGCGCCAGCAGCGCCATCAGCACGATGCCGGTCGCGAGCGCCGAGACGCGCCAGCTGTTGGGGATGTTGAGCGCGGCCGAGGTGACGAAGCTCTCCTCGATCGCATAGTCGATCGCCGGGTAGATCATCGCCAGCAGGAAGGCGGCGACGACGAGCAGCGCGAAGCTGTTGGCGAAGCCGCGCAGGCGCTCCGGCATCATGCCGACGAACAGTGTCAGCCGCAGATGCTCGTTGCGGTCGATCGCGATGGCGGAGCCGAGCATGGCGAGCCAGAGGAAGGAGATCGAGGCGACTTCGTCGATCCAGATCACCGGCAGAGAGAAGACGTAGCGCGAGGTCACGCCCAGCAGCAGCACGCCGATGATCAGCGCGACGAGCGCGGCCGCAATCGCCTCGACCGGGCGCATGAAGGGCGAGCCCGGGCGGACGTCCTCGAGCTCGGCGATGGTTTCGGGCAGGGCGATCCTGTCGGCGACGTCGACCATGGCGGCGCTCAGCCTTCGCGGCGTGCGGCGCGGCGGTGCAGCGCTGCGCAAACGAGGCGGCTGCCCGCGATGAGGGGCTCTATCGGCATGTCGTCGTCCTCCCGGTCGCATCGCGCTCGTTTTGGCTTGTCGGGCAGCCGGCGGTGCGGTCCACATCGTGATCGGGATCACCATGGAACGGCGCGGAGATTACACGACAACCCTCGCATTGCAATCCGCAAAAGCCCGATCTAGGCTCACGGGATAAGAATAAGGTCCATATGGTGGACCCTTAGCGAGGACGCTTCGTGGGAGCTAGCGAGGAGGCGCGGTCCGGCCTATCCGGTTCGCAGAGCGTTGACCGCGCCCTGCAACTGCTCGCGCTCGTCGGCCGCGAGCCGGCGGGCGGGCTTCCGCTGGCCGACATCGTCGCCGGCAGCGGCCTCAACAAGCCGACGGCGCGGCGGCTGCTGCTGGCGCTGATGCGGGCGGGGCTGATCGAGCAGGAGCCGCAGACGCGGCATTACTGCCTTGGCGAGGAAGCCTTCGTGCTCGGCGTGCTGGCGGCCCGCCGGCATGGTCTGCTCGAACTCGCGATGGAGAGCCTGCGCCGCCTCGCGGCCGTCTCCATGGATACGAGCTTCCTGTCGGTCCGGCGCGACAATTACTGCGTCTGCCTGCATCGCGAGGAGGGCACCTATCCGGTGCGGACCCATGCGCTGCAGACCGGCGACCAGCACCCGCTCGGCGTCGGGGCCGGCTCGCTCGCGCTGCTCGCCGTGATGCCGGACGACGATGTGGACCGCATCATGGCCGCCAATGCGCCCGTCCTGACGACGCGCTATCCCGGCTTCGCGCCGGAGGTCATCCGCGCCGATCTGGCGGCTGCGCGGCAGCGCGGCTTCGCCCTCAACCCCGGACGGCTGGTCGCCAGCTCCTGGGGGATCGGCATGGCCTTCCGCTATCCGGACGGGCGCGTCGCCGGCGCGCTCAGCCTCGCCGCCATCGACAGCCGCATGGGGCCGGAGCGGCAGCAGGAGCTGGCCGCCCATCTGCGCGCCGAGGCCGCCGCGATGGAGCGGCGGCTTTCGGAGATGTTCGGGCCGGGTCGCACGGTTGCCGGCCGCGGCGGGCGGCCCGTCGCGGCGGCAGTCGAGGCGAGGCGGGTGTGATGGTCGCGGACCTTTTCGTGTTGCCCGACAGACCGTCGTGGCTCGGGTCATCCCGGACAAGCCGCGTCAGCGGCGCCGATCCGGGATCCATGCCTGAACCGTTCCGGAATGGGTCCCGGGTCTTCGCTTCGCTGCGCCCGGGACGACCGCGCCCTACCGCCCTGGAGAGATCAACATGATGCAACAGCAAGCCATGGCCCCCGTAGGCGGCGTCGTGCCGATGACGCGACGGGTGATGAATCTCGGCCATATTGTCGCGCAGAACGGGCGGCGCCTGGCGGCCCACCCCGCCTTCGTCTGGGGTGAGCTGACGCTGAGCTGGGCCGATCTCGATGCGCAGGTCTCGGCGCTGGCGGCGGGCCTGCGGGCGCGCGGCATCGGCAAGGGCGACCGCATCCTGGTGCATTCCAAGAACTGCGACGCGATGTTCGTGTCGATGTTCGCGACCTTCCGGATCGGCGCGGTCTGGGTGCCGACCAATTTCCGGCTGCTGCCGGACGAGGTCGCCTATCTCTCGACCTCCTCGGGCGCGAAGGCCTTTCTCTGCCATGGCGACTTTCCCGACCATGCGGCGGCGGTCGCGAAGGCCGCGCCGGCACCGGATTTCACCTGGCGGATCGGGGCAGGCGCCTTCGGCGAGGACGAGGTCGGCGCCGTTATCGCCCGTCACAAAGGCGAGCGCGTCGCGGATGTCGCCGTCGAGCATGACGATCCCTGCTGGTTCTTCTTCACCTCGGGCACGACCGGGCGCTCCAAGGCCGCGGTGCTGACCCATGGCCAGATGGGCTTCGTCATCACCAACCATCTCTGCGACCTCGTGCCCGGCACGACGGAAGCCGATTGCTCGCTGGTGGTGGCGCCGCTCTCGCATGGCGCCGGCGTTCATCAGCTGATGCTGGCTTCGCGCGGGGCGGCCTCGATCCTGCTGCCGACCGAGCGCTTCGACATCGACGAGGCCTGGCGGCTGATCGCGCGCCACCGCGTCACCAGCCTGTTCACCGTGCCGACGATCCTGAAGATGCTGGTCGAGCATCCGGCGGTCGAGCAGCACGACCATTCGAGCCTGCGCTATGTCATCTATGCGGGCGCGCCGATGTATCGCGAGGACCAGAAGCGTGCGCTTGCCACGCTGGGCTCCGTGCTCGTGCAGTATTTCGGGCTGGGCGAGGTCACCGGCAACATCACCGTGCTGCCGCCCTCGCTGCATGTCGCCGAGGACGGGCCGCAGGCACGAGTCGGCAGCTGCGGCTATGCCCGTACCGCGATGCAGGTCCAGATCCAGGACGAGGCCGGCGAGGAGGTCGCGTCCGGCGTCCAGGGCGAGATCTGCGTGATCGGCCCGGCGGTCTTCGCCGGCTATTACGACAACCCGGAAGCCAATGCGAAGTCGTTCCGGAACGGCTGGTTCCGCACCGGCGATCTCGGCCACATGGACGAGGAGGGCTTCGTCTACATCACCGGCCGCGCCTCGGACATGTACATCTCCGGCGGCTCGAACATCTATCCGCGCGAGATCGAGGAGAAGATCCTGACCCATCCCGCCATCGCGGAGGTCGCGGTGCTTGGCGTCCCCGATCCGGTCTGGGGAGAGATCGGGGTCGCCGTCTGCGTCTGTCGCGGCGGGGCCCGCGCCGACGAGGCGGAGATCGCCGGTTTCCTCGCCGAGAAGATCGCCCGCTACAAGATGCCCAAGCGCTTCTTCTTCTGGGAGGCGCTGCCGAAATCGGGATACGGCAAGGTGCCCAAGCGCCTCGTGCGCGACGAGTTGGAAGCGCGCGGGCAGCTGGACTGGCTGAGGGGGCAGGGCTCGTGAGGCGCATCCAGCAGCCCGGGCCGGAGACGCCCGGCCGCATCCAATGGGCGGAGTGCCACGGCCTGCGCTTCCCGCTGACGCTGCAACCCGGCCTGACGCTGCTCGAGGCCGTCCGGCGCGGTTTCGCCGCCGCCGGCTTCGTCAGCGGGACGGTGAAGCTCGACGGGCTTTCGCTCTCGCCCTTCGCCTATGTGATGCCGGCGCTGTCGCAGACGCCGGAGCATGCGGCCTTCTACAGCGGCACATTCAGGCCTGTGGGCGTCGCCCGCATCGAGGTGGGCGCGATGACCTTCGGCCTGCGCGACGGCGCGCCTTTCTTCCATGCCCATGCGCTCTGGGTCGAGGGCGACGGGCGGCGCAGCGGCGGCCATATCCTGCCCGACGAGACGATGGTGGCGGAGGAGATCACGCTTTCGGCGGTGGGGCTCGACGGCGCCGCCTTCCTCGGCGAGGTCGATCCGGAAACGAACTTCAAGCTGTTCGGGCCGCGGCCGGCGGGGCCGCTCGGCGCCACGCGCGAGGGCCGCTTTTTCGCGCTGCGCGTCAAGCCGAACATCGATTTTTGCGGGGCGCTGGAGGGGTTCTGCGCCGAGCGCGGCATCGGGCGGGCGACCATCCATGGCGGCGTCGGCTCGACCATCGGCGCGCGTTTTGAGGGTGGCGGTCTCGTCGAGAACTTCGCCACCGAGGTCGCGATCACGGGTGGGCTGATTGTGGATGACGGCGGCGGGCCGGAGGCGCAGATCGACGTCGCGCTGGTCGACTACACCGGGGCCATGGCGGCGGGACGCTACCGGCGCGGCGACAACCCGGTGCTGATGACCTTCGAGCTGGTGCTGGAGGTGGAGTAGAGCGCGCGCCGGGCGCACGTCATTCTCGGGCGGAGCAAAGCGCAGACCCGAGAATCTCAGGACGGTAGGCCTCCTCCGGCCAGAGATGCTCGGGTCAAGCCCGAGCATGACGCCTTTCAGCCCGCTTGCCCCTGTTGCATCCGCGCCATCTCCCTGTCCCGCAGATCCTTGCGCCGGATCTTGCCGGTCGCGGTCATCGGCAGCTCCGTCACGAACTCGACATGACGGGGGTACTGGTAGGCGGCGAGCCGGTTGCGCACGAAAGCCTGGATCTCGGCGGCCAGCGCCTCGGATGGCGCGATGCCGGGCCGCGGCAGCACGAAGGCCTTCACGGCTTCGGTGCGGATCGGGTCCGGCACGCCGACGACCGCGACCATCAGCACGGCCTCGTGGCGCATGATGCAATCCTCGATGTCGCCCGGCCCGATCCGGTAGGAGCCCGAGGAGATGATGTCGTCGTCGCGGCCCTGGAACCAGAGATAGCCCTCCTCGTCGCAATGGCCGGTGTCGCCGGTGAGGAGCCAGTCGCCGGCGAATTTCGCCGCCGTTTCCTCGGGCTGGCGCCAGTAGCCCAGCATCATGACGGGATCGGGCCGCGCCACCGCGATCAGGCCCGGCGTGGCCGCGGGCAGGGGCTCGCCCTCGGACGAGACCACCGCGACGCGGTGGCCCGGCACGGCGCGGCCCATCGAGCCGGGGCGGATCGGGAAGAGATCGGCATTGTTGGCGACGAGCAGATTGGCTTCCGTCTGGCCGTAGAACTCGTTGACCGCGAAGCCGAAGGTCTCAGCGCTCCAGTCCAGCATGTCGGCGCCGAGCGTCTCGCCGCCGCTGCCGATCGAGCGCATCGCGTAGCCGAAGCGGCGGGGCTCGCGGACCTGGCGCATCAGCTTGAGCGCCGTCGGCGGCAGGAAGGCGTTGCGGACCCTGTGCCGCGCCATCAGCTCGAAGGCGGCCTCGGGATCGAATTTGCGGGCGCGCGAGGCCAGGACCGGCACGCCGAAATAGAGGCTCGGCAGCAGCACGTCGAGCAAACCGCCGATCCAGGCCCAATCGGCCGGAGTCCAGAACAGGTCGCCGGCCTGCGGGAAGAAGGCCTGCGGCATCTGCACGCCCGGCAGATGGCCGAGCAGGACGCGATGGGCATGGAGCGCGCCCTTCGGCTTTCCCGTGGTGCCGGAGGTGTAGATGATGACGGCGGGATCGTCGGCGCTTGTGTCGACCGGCGTGAAGGCGTCGGAGGCCTTCGCCATCTCGCTCGCGAGGTCGAGCGTGCCGCCGGGGCCGGGACCGTCGGCCAGGATGATCAGCCGCAGATCCGGCAGGGCGTGGCGGATCGCCTCGATCTTCGGCAGGTTTTCGGCATCCGTGATCAGCGCCGCTGCCCCGCTGTGCTGCAGCCGGTGTTCCAGCGCCTCGGGCCCGAACTGGATGAAGAGCGGCAGCGCGATGGCGCCCAACTTGTAGACCGCGAGATGGGCCATGGCGGTTTCCGGACGCTGCGGCAGCAGGATGCCGACACGCTCGCCCGCCGCGACGCCGTGCCCGCGTAGCAGATTGGCGATGCGGTTGGAGGCGCGCCTGAGGTCGTCGAAGGAGAGCGTGACGAGCCCCGCCGCCCCGTCCTCATAGAGCAGCGCCGGCTTAACTGTCCCGTCGGCATGGCGGTCGCAGCACGCGACGCCGATGTTGAACCGTTCGGGGATGGCCCAGCGGAACCGCTCGAGGGTTTCGCCATAGGTCGCGTGGCGCTGGAGCATCGGCCTCACCTGCTGTGTCCTGGAGCGGGATTTGGCGTGCCCCGCGCAGCGCTGGCAAGGCCCAGTCATGCAGGTTTGTCGGGCGGAACAAAGCCGGGGTGGGTGACGTTCCGTCGCCGGCCATCGGGCCGCCGGAGATGTGAGCCTTGTCGCTGACTGCCCTGAATGCCCTCAATTTCTTCATGGCCGATGTCCGCGACGGCCTCGGTCCCTTCCTCGGGGTCTATCTCCAGGAGAAGGGCTGGGGGCCGCAGGATATCGGCCTGGTGATGACGGTGGGCGGGCTCGCCGGCATGGCGGCGACGATACCGCTGGGGGCGCTGGTCGACCATACGCGCTTCAAGCGGGCGGTGATGATCGTCGCCTCGCTCGCGATCATCGCGGCGACGCTGACGATGCTCTACGTGCCGAGCCTCAAGGTCACCATCGGCGCGCAGATCGTCCAGGGCGTGGCCGGGGCAGTGATCGCGCCGGCGATCGCCGCGATCACGCTCGGCCTCGTGCGCCAGGCGGGCTTCGCGCGGCAGCTCGGCCGCAACGAGGCTTTCAACCATGGCGGCAACATGTTCGCCGCGCTGGCGGGCGGCGCGCTCGGCTATGTCTTCGGGCTCCAGGCGGTGTTCTGGTTCATGACGGCGATGGCGGTCGGTGCCATCGCGGCGGCGCTGATGATCCCGGCCGAGGCGATCGACCACGACGCGGCCCGCGGCTGCGAGACCGGCGATGTCGAGGCGCGCGAGGGCTCGGGCTGGCGCATGCTGCTGACTTCGGCGCCCCTCGGCATCCTGGCGCTGGTCATGATGCTGTTCCATCTCGGCAATGGCGCGATGCTGCCGCTGCTCGGCCAGTCCATGGTCGCGAGCGGGCAGGGCGACCCCAGCACCGCGACGGCCCTGACCGTCGTGGTGGCGCAGCTCACCATGATCCCGATGGCGCTGTTGGGGGCGAAGCTGGCGCAGAGCCGCGGCTATGGCTTCGTCATCGTGCTCGCCCTGCTGGCGCTGCCCCTGCGCGGGCTGATCGCGGCCTCGATCCCCGGCTTCTGGGTGCTGGTGCCCGTGCAGATCCTCGACGGTGTCGGGGCCGGGTTGCTCGGCGTCGCGCTGCCGGGCCTCGTCGCCCGCATCCTGCGCGGCACGGGACATTTCAATGTCGGGCTCGGCGCCGTGATGACGGTGCAGGGCATCGGCGCCTCGCTGAGCCCGACGCTGGGCGGCTGGGTGGCTCAGTCCTTCGGCTACGGCCCGGCCTTCCTGGCGCTGGGTGGCATCGCGGCGGTGGCGCTGGCGGTCTGGCTGGTCGCGACGATGGTGTTCGACGGGACGTGGGCGGGGCGAGCCCAACCGGGGGATTCGATCGCTGCAGCCAGCGGCTGACAGACGGGCTCCGGAGTGTTATACGGGATGTATAACGGGAGCTGAGCCTATGAACGAGACTGTGGCGCTGCGGGGCGGTGAGTCTGTTGCTGACGTCGTCCAGCTTCGGAAAATCGGAAACTCGGTCGGCATCATCCTGACCAAGGACATTCTGGCGCGCTTCCGCCTGGCGGAGGGGGACCGCTTCACGGTGGTCCAGCAGCCGGGCGGCGAAGTGAAGCTCGTTCCCTATGACGATGTCCATGCCCGGGGCATGGAGATCGCGCGACGCTCCTTCAAGAAATACGCCGCCACCTATCGCGAACTCGCCAAATGAGCGAGCCGATCTGGGTGAGTGTCGAGCTGGCGAGCGACATTCACGCGGAACAGCTCGCGCTCTTCGGTGGACCCGCCGGCTTGCGGGACCGGGCGTTGCTCGAATCGGCTCTGGCACGCGCACCGAACAAGCATGCCTATGGCGAAAGCGACATTGCTGCCCTGGCCGCGGCCTATGCTTTCGGGGTGGCGCGCAACCATCCCTTCGTCGACGGGAACAAGCGCGCGGCGTTCGGCTGCATGATCGTGTTCCTCGGCCTCAATGGTATCGATTTCGATGTCGATCCCGCTATGGCCGCCGCCGCGATCCTTGCGCTGGCCGCCGGCGAGGTCGAGGAGGACGGGCTGACGCGCTGGATTCGCGACAACTGGCCGAAGGATGCGCCGGCATAAGGACACCCCGATGACCACACCCATCTGGATCGAGGCCGCGATCAACGGGCCCTGGGGCGTCGCGCGCCAGCCGGGCATTCCGATCGCCATTCCCGACATCGTCGCGGACGGGATCGCGGCGGTGGAGGCCGGCGCGGCGATCGTGCATCTGCATGTCTACGACCTCGAAACCGGGCGCCAGCGTGACGACTGGGAGCTCTATGCCCAGGCGATCGAGGGCATCCGCGCGAAGGTCGACGCCATCGTCTATCCCACCATCCCCATCGTCGGCTCGGGCTATGCGGGGGACATCATCGGGTCCGGCCGCTACACGCATCTGGAGGAACTGGCCAGGCGCGGACTGGTCGAATGGGGCGTGCTCGACCCCGGCTCCTGCAACTGGACGACGTTCGACGGAATCCCGGAAGGCGAGGCCGGCTTCATCTACCAGAACCCCGGCGAGCATATCCGCGAGGGAATGGCGGTGGCGCAGGCGCACGGGATCCATCCGAGCTATGCGATCTACGAGCCCGGCTTCACCCGGCTGGGCGCGGCGCTGGCCAAGGCCTATCCGGGCATGCCGACGCCGATCTACCGGCTGATGTTCTCGGACGCCTTCGCCTGGGGCTTCCGCCGCGCGACTGGGCGCTCGACGCGCATCTGAAGCTGCTGGCGGAGGATGCGCCCGAGGCGCCGGTGATGATCGCGGGGCTGGGCGTGGACCTGACCGGGCTGATCCCGGCCGCGGTCGCGCGCGGCGTGCATGTGCGCGCCGGGCTGGAGGATGCGCCCTTCGGCTGCGGGCGGAGCAATGCCGATCTGGTGGCGGAGACGGTGCGGCTCGTCGAGGCCGCCGGCGGGCGCCCGGCCAGCGTCGCCGAGGTGAGGGCCCGGCTGAAGGCCGTGGGCTGAGCCCGCCATGGCGACGACGAGCTGCGATGTCGTGATCCTCGGCGCGGGCCATAACGGGCTCGTCTGCGCGCACCGGCTCGCCCAGGCGGGGCTGTCGGTCACGGTTCTGGAGCGGCGCGGCGTCGTCGGCGGCGCGGCGGTGACCGAGACGTTTCATCCCGGTTTCCGCAACTCGACCGCGAGCTACACGGTCAGCCTGCTGCGGCCCGAGATCATCGCCGCGATGGAGCTTCAGCGCCACGGCCTGCGGATCGTCGAGCGGCGGATGGCGAATTTCCTGCCGCTGCCGGATGGGCGCCATCTCGCGGCCGGCCCAGGCCGGACGGCGGCCTCCGTCGCCGCCTTCTCGGAGCGCGATGCGCAGCGCCTGCCGGCCTATGAGGCGCGGCTGGAGACGGTCGCCGCGGTGCTGCGCGATCTCGTTCTGCAGGCGCCGCCCAATCTCGGCGATGGCGGCTGGCTGGCTGCGCTGCCGGATCTGATCGATGCCGGCCGGGTGGCGCGGCGGCTGTCGCGGCTCGATCTCACCGCCAAGCGCGACGTGATGGACCTCTTCACCAAATCGGCCGGGGACTGGCTCGACGGCTGGTTCGAGAGCGAGCCGATCAAGGCGCTGCTCGGCTTCGACTCGGTCGTCGGCAACTATGCCAGCCCCTACACGCCGGGCTCGGCCTATGTGCTGCTGCACCATGTCTTCGGCGAGGTGAACGGCCACAAGGGCGCCTGGGGCCACGCCATCGGCGGCATGGGCGCGATCACGCAGGCGATGGCGAAGGCCTGCGCCGAAGCCGGCGTCGCGATCCGGCTCGACAGCCCCGTTGCTGAAGTGCTGAGCGAGAAGGGCCGGGCGGTCGGCGCGGTGACGGCGGAAGGCGATGTGGTGCGGGCGCGCGCCGTCGTCTCGAACCTGCATCCGCGGCTGCTCTTCGCCAAGGTCGATCCCGCGATCGTGCCTGCGGATTTCACCGAGCGGATGACGCGCTATGCCTCGGGCTCCGGCACCTTCCGAATGAATGTCGCGCTGTCGGCGCTGCCGCGCTTCACCAGCCTTCCCGAACCCGGCGACCATCACACCGCCGGCATCATCATCGCGCCGAGCCTGGCCTATATGGACCGCGCCCATGCGCAGGCGCGTCTCTCAGGCTGGTCGCAGGAGCCGATCGTCGAGATGCTGATCCCGTCCACGCTCGACGACACGCTCGCCCCGCCGGGCGGCCATGTCGCGAGCCTGTTCTGCCAGCATGTCGCGCCGGTGCTGCCCGAGGGGCTCGACTGGGAGTCCTGCCGCGACAGGGTCGCCGATCTGATGATCGAGACCGTCGACCGTTATGCGCCGGGCTTCAAGGCCTCGGTGGTCGGGCGGCTGGCGCTCTCCCCCGCCGATCTGGAGGCGCGTTTCGGGCTGGTCGGGGGCGACATCTTCCATGGCCGGCTGACGCTCGACCAGCTCTTCTCGGCCCGCCCCGTGCTCGGCCATGCCGATTACCGCATGCCGGTGCCGGGGCTCTATCTCTGCGGCTCGGGCGCCCATCCCGGCGGCGGCGTCACCGGCGCGCCGGGGTTTAATGCGGCGGCGGCGGTGCTGGCGGACCGGCGGCGGAGGCGGTTCTGAGGGTCGATTTGGGGCGGTGGATGGGCGGGGGCAAGCGTGGTGATGGCCGTTGTGGATCAGGAGCCGACGTTGGGCCCCACCACCTGTAGATCAGCCGGGCGAAACGAACCGGGGCCGGTGTTTCTGAAGCGACCCCGGTTCTTAGCTGCCTAGATTAGGTCTGGGACTTCGATGTGAGCGCGCTAGGGCGCACCGAGACATTGAGTGCCTCGATTTTGGGATTATCCGCAATCAGCTGCACTAAGCGTTCGGCGAGCGCCTCGCTGTTGTGCTTGAGGACATAGCGATGCACGGCGATCGTCACTGTGCCCGTAGCATCATCCCTGCCAGTAATCTCAAAGCCTTCCAGATCGTCCGTGCCGGTCTCGTCGGTCATCATGGTCTCCATCTATGCGGGCTTGAACAGTCAGTACTTTAATTGGGCCGGAATCTTTGGATATTTCTGAAGCGGCGGGAGCGCGGGACTCTGGTCACCCGCTCCGCAGGGACTGCTTGTTGGCTGCGGCTACATCATGAGGGTCGGCGGAGGCGGATTGTTCGGTTCTCGACTTGCTTTGCAAATTGCTTGCCTCAAACGCTCAATTGGAAACCAGTCATCAATCTGGTCCGGATCTGTCAGAGGCAGGCGATGGGCGATGCCCGGCATCATAGCTCGGGCTTGGCGAATGGTTGGGAGCATCCTCACGCTATGGACGAACCCGCACTTTTCGATGTCCAACGCGGCCTGTAGGAGTTCCGGGTCGGCAACCGTCATGTAACGACCCGTAAAGCTGGCTGAGAGATCGCTGAGAGAGTTTGCCTGCCCCGCGAAATACAACTCCCAAGTCGTTGGAGGGGCTGTCTTAGACGGGGCGGAAAGCTCGATCATCGTTAAGGCATGCAGCGCCTCCGGAGACAGCAATCGAGTCGACTCGGGCAGCTGCGCGGTTACCTGCAGAGGGTATCGTATGATGTGGCAGGCTCGATGGAAAAGCACCAAAGCTTCTCGGAGAGCCAAGGCTCTCCCCATTTTCTTCGCGCGGCGGTCGGGCGCCGTAACCAGTCGCTCAATGAACAGCACCGTAACGGCAATCCCGCACGCATCAGTGAAGAAGTTTGCGAATATTGCCTCGTTTAGGCCCAGCTTGCGCCGGAGGCGGTACAATCCGAACATTGCAAGCGCCAACGCTACGGCTACCAAGCCTGCCCGATGCTCCTCGAACAATTCAACGGCGCCTCGTCTAAGTTTCTTGAAGTCCATGCCTCAGCCCCCCGTGGTCGTTGCCCAGAGGGAAACGATATGAGTTCTTGGATCAAGGTTTAGGTGCCTACTTGCTCATCGCCAAAGGCACCTGACCCTGCAACCCACGCACGTGGCGAAGGCTGACGGAGCATGTCAGCTATGGAGCGGAAACAACCACTTCTGAATGCCTGCGCCGGGCCACCGCCCCCCTCCACCCTCTCGCCCCGCGAGACCACCCGCCGCATTGGTGCTGGGCCTGCGCCACCCTACATGTGAAGGGCCGACACTCGCCGAGAGCGCCCCGCCCCATGTCCGACCGCGACTCCGAAGCCAACCGCTTTTCTGCCCGAGCCGCGCGCTATGCGCGTGTCGGGGCCAATGTCGGCGGGGTGGCGGCGCGGATTGCGGGCGCCCGGCTGTTCGGGATGGAGGGGCGCAATGCGTCCAATGCCGAGGCGCTGGCCAAGGCGCTGGGCGGGCTGAAGGGCCCGATCATGAAGGTGGCGCAGCTCGTCGCCACCATCCCCGATGTGGTGCCGCCGGAATATGCCGCCGAGCTGCAGAAGCTGCAGTCGCAGGCGCCGCCGATGGGCGCGGCCTTTGTCAAGCGCCGGATGATGGCGGAGCTGGGCGCCACCTGGCGCGAGCGCTTCGGCTCCTTCGATCTGCAGCCGGCCGCGGCGGCTTCGCTCGGGCAGGTGCATCGGGCCACGACGCTGGAGGGTGTCGCGCTCGCCTGCAAGCTGCAATATCCGGACATGGAATCGGCCGTCGAGGCCGACATCGCGCAGCTCGACATTCTGTTCGCGCTGCACCGGCGCATGGACCCGGTGATCGACACCAGCGAGATCGCCAAGGAGATCGGTGCGCGCGTCCGCGAGGAGCTCGACTACCAGCGCGAGGCCAAGCACATCGCGCTTTATCGCGAGGTGCTGGCGCAGACGCCGGAGATCCGCGTGCCGGCGCTGGAGAGCTCGCTCTCGACCAAGCGGCTTTTGACCATGCACTGGCTCGAGGGTGACGGTATCCTGACCCACAAGCAGGACGAGCAGCAGGCGCGCGACCGGATCTCGACCGCGATGTTCAAGGCCTGGTGGCGGCCCTTCAGCCATCACGGCATCATCCACGGCGACCCGCATCTCGGCAATTACACCGTCTTCTCGGAGGACGGCGCGGCGCAGGGCATCAACCTCCTCGATTATGGCTGCATCCGCATCTTCCCGCCGTCCTTCGTGGGCGGCGTCGTCGATCTCTATCGCGGCCTGCTGGAGGGCGACGAGGCCCGCGTCGTCCATGCCTATGAGGTCTGGGGCTTCAAGGGGCTGACGAAGGAGCTGGTCGACACGCTCAACATCTGGGCGCGCTTCATCTACGGGCCGCTGCTGGAGGACCGCACGCGCCGCATCGCCGAGGATGTCAGCCCGGCGGAGTATGGGCGCCGCCAGGCCTTCGAGGTGCATCAGGCGCTGAAGAAGCGCGGGCCGGTGACGGTGCCGCGCGAATTCGTCTTTATGGACCGCGCCGCGATCGGGCTCGGTGGCGTCTTCCTGCATCTCGATGCGGAATTGAACTTCCACCGGCTGTTCGAGGCGGAGATCGAGGGTTTCAAGATCGAGACGGTCGCGGCCGACCAGGCCTCAGCGCTGGCGCGGGCGGGGCTGGTGGCGATGGTTTAGGCCTCGGCCTATCGCGAGGAAACACAGCGTCATCCTGGACAAGCGGCGCAGCCGCGCAGGCCGGGATCCATCATAAGGCACCGTCGATGCCCTATGATGGATCCCGGGACGACCTGCGGTCGCCCCAGGATGACGGCGCGTTTTGGCAAATGCTGGCAATTGAGGCGCGGCGCCCCGATTCGGCGCTTGCTTGTGCGGCGTTGGGCGGTCTAGATCGCGCGCTTCCCGTCCAGCGTTTCCGGAAGCGCTTCCCGCCATGGCCACCACCTCCGCGCCCGTCGCCATCATCATGGGCAGCCAGTCCGACTGGGCGACCATGCGCCATGCCGCCGAGACGCTGGATGCGCTCGGCATCGCCCATGACGACCGCATCGTCTCCGCCCATCGCACGCCGCAGCGCATGGTCGAATTCGCGACCGGCGCCAAGGCCGAAGGTTTCAAGGTGGTGATCGCGGGCGCCGGCGGCGCGGCGCATCTGCCCGGCATGACGGCGTCGCTGACGCCGCTGCCGGTCTTCGGCGTTCCCGTCGAATCCAAGGCGCTGTCGGGACAGGATTCGCTGCTCTCGATCATGCAGATGCCGGCCGGCATCCCCGTCGGCACGCTCGCCATCGGCCGGGCCGGCGCGGTCAATGCGGCGCTGCTGGCGGCGGCCGTGCTGGCGCTGTCGGACGAGGCGCTGGCGGAGCGGCTCGACGCCTATCGCGCCCGCCAGAGCGCGGCAATCGCGGAACGCCCCGTGAAGGACGAGGCGTGAGCGCGCCGGTGGTCGAGGGTCAGCCGCTGGCGCCCGGCGCCGTGCTCGGCATCATCGGCGGCGGCCAGCTCGCCCGGATGATCGCGCTCGCCGCGGCCGATCTCGGCATCGCCAGCCATATCTTCGCGCCCGAGCCGGAGAACCCGGCCTTCGACGTGGCGGCGGCGAAGACGGTGGCGCCTTACGAGGACGAGGCGGCGCTGGCGCGCTTCGCCGAGGCCGTCGACGTCGTGACCTATGAATTCGAGAATGTGCCGGCGGCGACGGCGGCCTTCCTCGCGGCCCGCAAGCCGCTGCATCCGGGCGCCCATGCGCTGGCGGTGACGCAGGACCGGCTCAGCGAGAAGCGCTTCGTCTCCGAGCAGGGGCTGACGGTGGCGCCCTTCCGCGCGGTGGATTCGCTGGCCGATCTCGAGGCCGCGGTCGCGGCGCTGGGGCGGCCTTGCGTGCTGAAGACGCGCCGCTTCGGCTATGACGGCAAGGGCCAGGTCAAGATCCTGCCCGGGACCGATCTCGCGGAAGCCTATCAGGCGATCGGCCGGGCGCCCGCCGTGCTGGAGGGCTTCGTCAGCTTCGCCCGCGAGGTTTCGGTCGTCGCGGCGCGCGGGGCGGATGGCAGCTTCGCCGCCTTCGATCTCTGCGAGAACGAGCATCGCGACCACATCCTCGCCTTCACGCGCATCCCGGCGCAGGTGACCGCGGCCACGGAGGCCAGCGCCATCGAGGCGGCGCGGCGGATCGGGGCGGCGCAGGGCTATGTCGGCGTCTTCGCGGTCGAGATGTTCATCGTCGGCGAGGGGGCAAGCGAGAGCGTCGTCGTCAACGAGATCGCGCCGCGGGTGCACAACTCCGGCCACTGGACCAGCGAGGGCGCCCAGACCTCGCAGTTCCACCAGCATGTGCGGGCGGTCTGCGGCTTCCCGTTGGGTTCGGCCGCCCGTCGCGGCCGGGTCGAGATGGAGAACCTGATCGGCGACGCGGCGCTGCGCTGGCGCGAGCTCCTGGCCGAGCCGGGCGCGCATCTGCATCTCTACGGCAAGCGCGAGGCCAGGGCCGGCCGCAAGATGGGCCATGTCACGCGGGTCTGGCCCGAGCAGGGCTGACGGCTCAGAGGACCCGCTGCAGCCGCTCGCCGCGGGCGAGCCAGAAGGCCTTGAGCGGGGCCGGGACGATGCCGAAGCTGCGATAGAGGAACAGGGCGAAGGCGCCGGGCTCGGCGCCGCCGCTTTCCCGATAAGGTGCCATCAGTCTCTCCAGCACAACCTTGCGATGGCGCTGGCGCGCGGCCGGCCGCAGGGCCGAGGGCGGCGTCTGCATGATCAGCTGGATCAGCCGGTCGAGGATGGCGTCGTCGGTGGTGCCGGAGAGGCGGGCGAGCTCGGCTTCCAGCACTGCCTGCTTGGCCTCGGCGAAGGTCGCGCCCTTGGCATAGGCCTGTTCGACCCGCGCCCAGGCGGGAATCGCGAGGTCGTTGGCGAGGATCATGATGCGCCGTTCGACCTCGGAGTCGGAGGGCGGTTCGAAAGCGGCGTTCTGCATCGATTTTCCCGGTTTCGCGGCGTGGACAGCCGCAGGCTTTTCTGTTATCCGCACGAACCTTCGAAGGGTCTGCCTCGCCGATCCTCCGTCCACCCTTATTAGACCAACCCGCTAAAGACGGACACTCACGTGCAGGTTCTCGTTCGCGACAACAACGTCGACCAGGCTCTCCGCGCTCTCAAGAAGAAGCTGCAGCGCGAAGGCGTCTTCCGCGAGATGAAGCTTCGCGGCCATTACGAGAAGCCCTCCGAGAAGAAGGCCCGCGAAAAGGCCGAGGCCGTCCGTCGCGCCCGCAAGCTGCAGCGCAAGAAGCTGCAGCGCGAAGGCCTGCTGCCGGCGCCGGTGAAGCCGAAGCGCCCCTGATCCTGTCAGGGCTGCGGCGTTTCGCCCTCCCTCGATGATCCGATATCGCCCCGACCGCGCCTGGAGTCTCCTCCGGGCGCTGTTGCTTTTCCGGCGGCGTTAACCAAGTCTTGGCACTGGCGGGCGTTCTGGTGAGCGGGGCGCTGTCGGTTGGGGGAGCGCGATGAAGCGGTGCCGGCCCGAGGGGTGGCACGGCAGACGAGCAACGGAACCGGACCGATGAGGCAGAGCATGATGCGTGGCGGAAACTGGCTGGCGGCTGCGGGCCTGGCCCTGGCGCTGGCGGGCTGCGACACCGTTTCGACCATGACGGCCCAGCCGATCGCGGAACTCGACACCGCCTCGGCGGCCGAGGCGAGCGTCAACATCGGCTCGCTGACCGAGGTCATCAACCGCAACCCCAACGATCCCGGCGCCTACAACACGCGCGGCGCCGCCTATGCCCGCGTCGGCCGCTTCTCGGACGCCATCGCCGATTTCACCAAGGCGGTCCAGCTCGACCCCAACCTCGCTTCGGCCTACACGAATCGCGGCCTGGCGCTGCGCCAGAGCGGCCGCAACGACGCGGCGCTGGCCGATTTCAACAAGGCGACCAGCGTCGCGCCGAACTACGCGCCCGCCTTCATCGCGCGGGCCAATCTGCTGCGCGCCCAGGGCAACAGCCAGCAGGCGCTGGCTGATCTCAACGTCGCGATCCGGCTGAACCCGGAATCGGCGGAAGCCTTCCATGCGCGCGGGCTGGTCTACCAGCGGGAAGGCCAGCACCAATATGCGATCTCCGATTTCGATTCGGTGATCGACCGCAATCCCTACAACGCGCCGCCCTATATCGCCCGCGGCCAGAGCCTCAACGCCATCGGCAAATACGATTCGGCGCTGGAGGATTTCACCGCTGCGCTGAACGTCGACAACCGCAGCGCCGACGCCTGGGCCGGTCGCGGCTTCGCGCAGGAGAAGCTCGGCCAGCGCTCGGAAGCCTCGCAGAGCTATCAGCGCGCGCTCGGGCTGGACGGCAACAATGCGGCCGCGCGCGCCGGGCAGGGCCGTCTGGGTGGCGGCGGCGGGCTCTTCCGCAGCTGATCACTCGACGGTGCGGCTCTCCGCCGCTTGGACCGATCCCCGCGTCGCCTCCGCAACGAACCGCCGGATCTCTGGCAGCGAGCCATGGGCCGGAAGATCCTCGTGTCCACCCTTCGGGAAGCGCAGGAACCGCTTGGGGGCGTTGGCGAGGCCGAACAGCGCCTCGCCCTGGGCGAAGGGGATCACCCGGTCCCGCTCGCCATGCAGCACCAGCAGCGGCGCCCTGACGCGCTCGATCACCGCATCCGAGCGGAAGCTGTCGAGCATCAGCCAGGCGACCGGCACGTAAGGGTAGATGCCCTGCGCCACCGCGACGGTGGAGAGATAGGGCGCCTCCAGCACGACGGCTGCCAGCGGCGCCTCTGCGGCGAGTTTCAGCACGACGCCCGTTCCCAGCGATTCGCCATAGCCGACGAGCTGAGCCGCGCCGAAGCGTTCGACGGCGGCGCCATAGGCGGCGCGGGCGTCGAGATGCAGCCCGGCTTCGCTGGGCCGGCCGGTCGAGCCGCCATAGCCGCGATAACTGACGGCGAGCAGCCCGGTGCCGTCCTCGGTCAGGGCGCGGAAGCGCGCAACGCGGCCGGGGCTGCCGAGATGGCCGGCATTGCCGTGAAAATAAAGGATGACCGGCTTGCCGGACCGCGGAGGGACCGTCCAGGCGACAAGGCGCTCGCCATCGGCCGCGGTCAGGGTCAGCTCTTCGGCAGCCGGCAGTCCGGCGGCGGCGAGGTCGGCGCGGGCGGGATTGCGCGGAAAGACCAGCTCACGCTGCCGCACGAAGAGCAGTCCGAGGACAGCGAGGTAAGCGGCGAGGGCGATGCCGAGCAGGCGGGTGAGGATCATCATCGCAATGCTTCTCCCCCAGCAAGGTGGCGAACGCGCGACGCTCAGTCGAGCCGCTTCAGCATCTCGTAGGACACGGCCTCGAAACCGGCCAAGCGATAGGCGCGCAGCGCCGGTTCGTTGCCGGTCAGCGCGCCGAGCAGCAGCGCCCGGCAGCCACGCTCGCGGGCGAAGCGCTCGGCCTGCGCCAGCAGCATCTGGCCGATACCGGTGCCGCGCTCCCGCTCCGCGACCACGATGTTCTCGATCAGGACATGGTCACGCAGCTCGGCATGGACATAAGGCCCCGTGCGGCCGAGCCGCAGGGCGAGATAGCCGAGGCAGGCGCCGTCCCGCTCGGCGACGAACTGGGCGCCGCCCTGCGACCTCGTCTGCGCGCTGTCCGCCTCCAGCAGCGCCAGGGCCGTCTCACGGCCGCGGGCGCGGGTGCTGCTGAGATCGGCCTCCCAGGCGGCGAGCTGCACGAGCAGGCCTGTCACGGCCTCGCGGTCGGCCTCGCGCATCGGGCGGATGGTGACGCTCACGGTGTGGCGGACTCCCAACGAAAAAGACCGGCGCGAGGCCGGTCTTTCGCAGCGGTCAGGGGCGAGGGCGCGTCAATGCGCCATCGCCTTGACGATATCGTCGGTGACCTTCTTGGCGTCGCCGAAGAGCATCATCGTGTTGGGGCGGAAGAACAGCTCGTTCTCGACGCCGGCATAGCCGGCGGCCATGCCGCGCTTGATGAAGAGAACGGTCTTGGCCTTCTCGACGTCCAGGATCGGCATGCCGAAGATCGGCGAGGTGCGGTCGGTCTTGGCGGCCGGGTTGGTGACGTCGTTGGCGCCGATGACGAAGGCGACGTCGGCCTGGCCAAATTCCGAGTTGATGTCCTCGAGCTCGAAGACCTCGTCATAGGGCACGTTGGCCTCGGCCAGCAGCACGTTCATATGGCCGGGCATGCGCCCCGCGACCGGGTGGATGGCGTACTTCACCTCGACGCCTTCCTTCTTCAGCAGGTCGGCCATCTCGCGCAGCGTGTGCTGGGCCTGGGCCACCGCCATGCCGTAGCCCGGTACGATGATGACCTTGCCGGCGTTCTTCATGATGTAGGCGGCATCGTCGGCCGAGCCCTGCTTGACCGGCCGGGCCTCCACGGCGCCACCGGCGCCGGCCGCGGCATCGTCGCCGCCGAAGCCGCCGAGGATGACCGAGAGGAAGCTCCGGTTCATCGCCTTGCACATGATGTAGGACAGGATCGCACCCGAGGAGCCGACCAGCGCGCCGGTGATGATCAGCGCCATATTGCCGAGCGTGAAGCCGATGCCCGCGGCCGCCCAGCCCGAATAGGAGTTGAGCATCGAGACGACGACGGGCATGTCGGCGCCGCCGATCGGGATGATCAGCAGCACGCCGAGCGCAAACGAGACCAGCACGATCAGCCAGAAGACGACATGGCTCTCGGTCTTCAGGAAGATCAGCAGCAGCACGAGCAGCGCGACGCCGAGGCCGATATTGATGCCGTGGCGCTGCGGCAGCATGATCGGCTTGCCGCTCATGCGCCCGTCGAGCTTGAGGAAGGCGATGATCGAGCCGGTGAAGGT
This sequence comes from Methylobacterium sp. CCH7-A2, assembly GCF_001557075.1. Lineage (NCBI taxonomy): Bacteria > Pseudomonadati > Pseudomonadota > Alphaproteobacteria > Hyphomicrobiales > Methylobacteriaceae > Methylobacterium > Methylobacterium sp. CCH7-A2. The sequence goes on along the minus strand of NZ_LSKN01000136.1, from coordinate 75,216 downwards.
GATCGCGCCGATGGCGACGCCGAGGCCCATTTCGAACAGGCTGGCGCCGCTGATCGCGCCGACTCGGCCGATGCCGAAGGCACTCGGCGCATAGAGCGCCGCCGCCGCCACCAGCACCGCGGCGAGGCCGACGAGCGAGTGGAAGAAGGCGACGAGCTGCGGCATCTGCGTCATCTGCACGCGCTTCGCCATGAAGGCGCCGATGCCGCCGCCGATGGCGATCCCGGCCACGACCAGCAGCCAGCCCGAGAAGCCGGCCGGCGGGAAGAAAATGACCGTGGTCGCGATGGCGATGCCCATGCCGACCATGCCGTACAGGTTGCCCTGGCGCGAGGTCGTCGGATGGGAGAGGCCCCTCAAGGCCATGATGAAGAGGACGCCGGCGACGACGTAGAGAAGGGCGGAGAGATTGGCGGCCATCGGCGCTCAGCCCTTCTTCTTGTACATGGACAGCATCCGCTCGGTGACGAGGAAGCCGCCGAAGATGTTGACCGCCGCGAGGACGAGCGCGAGGAAGCCGAAGATCTTGGCCCAGACCGGGCCGTCGCCCAACGCGGGCGCCGCCTCGACGCCGACCGCGAGCAGGGCGCCGACGACGATGACCGAGGAGATCGCGTTGGTGACCGACATCAGCGGGGTGTGCAGCGCCGGCGTCACCGACCAGACGACATAGTAGCCGACGAAGACGGCGAGCACGAAGATCGCGAGGCGGAACACTGTCGGGTCGACGAAGCCGCCGGTCGCGGCGCTGGCGCCGGCGGCGAGGCTGTCGGCGTGCTGGGCGGCGAGATCGGCGGCCTGACGCGCCGCGGCCGCGACGGAGCGGGCCTGCTCGAGCGCCTGTTCGGAAGTCGGATTAGCCATTGGTGACGCTCCCCTCGACGGCCGGTGCGGGCTCTGGTTCTGGCTTGGGCGCGGGCTTGGCCGCGAAATTCGGATGGATGACGGCGCCGTCGCGGGTCAGGGCGGTGGCCCTGACCAACTCGTCGTCCCAGTTCACCGCGACCTTCTTCTCGGACTTGTCGATCAGCGTCTCGACGAAGGCGAGCAGGTTCTTGGCGTAGAGCTGCGAGGCGGTGGCCGCGAGGCGGCCGGGCACGTTGAGGTGGCCGACGATGCGCACGCCGTTCGGCGTCACCACGACCTCGCCGGGCTTGGCGAGTTCGCAGTTGCCGCCGCGCTCGACCGCGAGATCGACGATGACGGAGCCGGCCTTCATGCTCTCGACCATGGCGGCCGTGATCAGCTTCGGCGCCGGGCGGCCCGGGATCAGCGCGGTGGTGATGACGATGTCCTGCTTGGCGATGTGGCTCGCCGTCAGCTCGGCCTGCTTGGCCTGATACTCCTTGGACATTTCCTTGGCGTAGCCGCCCGCCGTCTGCGCCTGCTTGAACTCCTCGTCCTCGACGGCGAGGAACTTGGCGCCGAGCGATTCGACCTGCTCCTTGGTGGCGGGACGCACGTCGGTGGCGGTGACGATGGCGCCGAGGCGGCGCGCGGTCGCGATCGCCTGCAGGCCGGCGACGCCGACGCCCATGATGAAGATGCGCGCGGCGGGCACCGTGCCTGCCGCCGTCATCATCATCGGCAGGGCGCGGCCATATTCGGCGGCGCCGTCGATGACGGCGCGGTAGCCCGCGAGGTTGGCCTGGGACGAGAGCACGTCCATCACCTGCGCGCGGGTGATGCGCGGCATGAACTCCATGGCGAAGGCCGAGACCTTGGCCTTGGCGAGCGCGGCGAGCGCCGCCTCGTTGCCATAGGGGTCCATGGTGGCGATGACGAGCGCGCCGGCCGGCAGGCTCTTGATCTCGCTCTCGGCAGGGCGGCGCACCTTCAGCACGATGGCGGCGCCAGCGAGCGCGGCGGCGGCGTCGGCCGCGATGGTCGCGCCTGCGGCCTCGTAATCCGCGTCCGAGATTCCGGAGGCGAGGCCGGCGCCGCTCTGCACGGCGATCTCGGCTCCCAGGCTCTTGAACTTGCGGACGGTCTCCGGCGTCACGGCGACGCGGGTCTCGGCCCCTTGCGTTTCGGCAGGCACGGCGATGCGCATGGCGGCGGAACCTCTCGGCGCGGGTGGTCGGGCGGGATCAGTGCGGGGCGGAGACGAGCAGCAGCGCCAGCAGCATCAGCACCAGCGGTACCGCCGGGGCGCGCCAGCCGATGGACTTCGAGGCGATGCCGATGCCGGTGGCGACGAGGGTCAGCAGCGTGCCGATGATGGCGATGCCCCAGGCGTGCTTGGTGCCGCCGACCGCGAGAGCCGCGACAATGGCGAGGCAGGCGGCCGTGCCGACTTCGGAGAAGTGGATGAAGCCCTGATAGGTCCGCTCGTGCTCGCGGTAGTCCATCTGCGGAATGTCGGAGGCGGAGTGTCCGTGATCGGCCATGGTCTGATCCTGAGAAAAAGCTCGTCTCATGCCGTGTAGCGCACCTGCGGGAGGTCGGCAACGGAGCGCCGTGGCCAGCCTTCCGCAAGGGCGGCGAACGCCGTCGGCGGAACGCCTCTAATGCGGCTCATGAGCCATGTAAATCGATTTAATTACAAAAAATTCACCTGTCCCCGCGGGAAGCGCGGTCCTTCAGGCGATGATGTCCGGCGTCAGCGCATCCTCGATCTGCGAGATCCGGTCCTTGAGGTAGAGCTTGCGCTTCTTCAGCCGCTGGACCTGGACCTGGTTGATGGCGCCGACGCGCTCCAGCGCGTCGATAGCGCTGTCGAGGTCGCGATGTTCCTCGCGCAGCCGCGCCAGTTCCGTGGTGAAGGCCTCGATCTCGTCAGTGCTGAGCTCGAATCCCATGGAGTGCCGCCGTCCCATCATCGCCGCGATTGGCGGCGACTATGGTCAGACGCCGGGCGCCCCGCAAGAGCGGGGATGAGCGGCCTAGCCGGAGCCGATGGCATTCATGCCGTTACGTCAATCTTCTGGTGACGATCACAGAATGTCATGCGGTCCCGCGCGAAACCGCCGCAGACGTGAAGCCGGCTCTATGTCACACTGATCCCGTCAACCGCTCATCAGGAGGATCCAGATGTCGCTGCAGACCCATCTCGTCGAACTCGAACGCAAGCATCGTCAGCTCGAGGAAGCCATCGCCAAGGCCGTGGCCCGTCCCTCCTCCGACGATCTGACCGTGGTCGAGCTGAAGCGAAAGAAGCTGCTGCTGAAGGAGGAGATCGAGCGGGTGCGGCAGACCATGCCGGACCGAACGCTCCATTGAGCGCCGGCCCTCCGGGCCGAAGTTGCGTCGCGTGTGTTCGGCCGGCCCCGCAAGGGGCCGGTTTTTTGTTGCCGGTCGGCGGATCGGAACTTCCGGCACCCGTTCCTGTTGGGGCTGCACCACCAGCAGGACGGACAGTATGATGCGGCTTGACCCCCATGGACGCGCCCATGCGTGCGAAGATGCGGCTCTCATGGGGAGCGGTCGGCCCTCGCGGCGGTCTTTGCTGGGGCTGCTGGCCTCCGCCAGCGCCTTCGTCGCGCTGCCGGCGGGCGCTCAGGCGCCGGCGCCGGGGCCGCAGAAGAGCTTCGGCTATGACGACGTGGTGGCGCGGGCGCGCCAGCTGGGCGAGCGGCCCTTCGACGCGGACGCGGCGACGATCCCCGCCGAACTCGCGCGGCTGACCTATGACAGCTATCGGGAGATCCGTTTCCGTCGCGACAAGGCTTTCTGGCGCGATGGCGGCTCGGATTTCCGGCTGTTGCCTTTCCATCTCGGCTTCCTGCACGACAAGCCAGTGCAGCTCCACATCATCAGCCATGGCGCGGCGATGCCGATCCCCTTCATCACCTCGCTGTTCGAATACGGCAAGGTGCCCGTGCCGAAGGGGCTTTCGCCCTCGCTCGGCTTCGCGGGCTTCGCGGTCACGACGAATCTCAACGATCCGCGGGTGCAGGACGAGGTCATCTCCTTCCTCGGCGCCAGCTATTTCCGGCTGATCGGGCGCGGCCACCATTACGGGCTCTCGGCGCGCTCGCTGGCGATCGACATCGGCGGCGCCCAGCCGGAGGAGTTTCCCTTCATGCGGGCGCTGTGGCTGGAGGAGCCCTCGCGCGATTCGACGGCGCTCACGATCTACGCGCTGCTCGATTCGCCCTCGGTGGCAGGCGCCTATCGCTATGTCGTCCGGCCCGGCGCGACGACGCATGTCGACGTCACAGCGACGATCTTTCCGCGCAAGGCGATCGAGCGCATCGGCATCGCGCCGCTGACCTCGATGTTCCAGGCCGGCGAGGGCGATCTCGCCCAGCGCAGCGATTTCCGCCCCGAAATCCACGATTCGGACGGGCTGATGATGCAGGCCGGCAGCGGCGAGTGGATCTGGCGGCCGCTGCGCAATCCGAAGGCTCTGCGCATCTCGAGCTTCGCAGGCACCAATCCCAAGGGCTTCGGCCTGATGCAGCGCGACCGCGATTTCGGGAACTATCAGGATCTCGAGGCGCATTACCATGCCCGGCCGGGTTACTGGGTCGAGCCACAGGGCGAGTGGGGCGAGGGGCGTGTCGAGCTGATCGAGATCCCGACCGACAATGAGGCCTTCGACAACATCGGTGCCTGCTGGACGCCGAACACGCCGTTGCCGACCGGCGAGCCCTCCGAGTTCCGCTATCGCATCACCGCCCTGTCGACGACGGACGAACTGCACCCTTACGCACAGACGCGACACAGCTTCGCGGGCTCGGATGTCGAGGACGGGCATGTCGCCGGCCAGGGCACCAAGCGCTTCATCGTCGACTTCGCCGGGGGCGATCTCGGCTATTATCTCGCCGACCCGGACCGTGTCGAACTCGAGGCCTCGGTGACGGCGGGCTCGATCGGCACGCGTATCCTGCAGCCCAATCCGGCGGCCGGTGGCTTCCGCTGCATTATCGACGCCAGCCTCCCGGACGGGCAGACGGCGGATCTGCGGCTCTTTCTGAAAGCCCGTGGGCGGACCCTGTCTGAAACCTGGATCAGCACATGGACGGCGCCGGCTCCCCCGCCGGCCGCGACACCGCCTGCGGCCGCCGCGCCCTCTCCGGCCAAGGAGTGACGGCGGTCACAAGGCCTTGGCCATCTCGCGCAGCCTGAACTTCTGGATCTTGCCGGTCGAGGTCTTGGGGACCTCGGTGAAGATCACGGTCTTCGGGCATTTGAAGGCGGCGAGGTGCTGGCGGCACCAGGCGACGATCTCGGCCTCGGTGGCTGTCTTTCCAGGCTTCAGCTCGACGAAGGCGCAGGGCGTCTCGCCCCATTTCTCGTCCGGCCGCGCGACGACGGCGGCGGCCTGGATCGCCGGGTGCTTGTAGAGCGCGTCCTCGACCTCGATCGAGGAGATGTTCTCGCCGCCGGAGATGATGATGTCCTTGGAGCGGTCCTTCAGCTGGATGTAGCCGTCGGGGTAGCGCACGCCGAGATCGCCGGTATGGAACCAGCCGCCGGCGAAGGCGGCCTGCGTCGATTTCGCGTTCTTGAGGTAGCCCTTCATCACGACATTGCCGCGCATCATGACCTCGCCCAGCGTGGCGCCGTCGCGCGGGACGGGCTGCATCGTCTCGGGATCGAGCACGTCGAGCCCTTCCAGCGCCGGATAACGCACGCCCTGGCGCGCCTTCAGCACGGCCTGCTCGGGAGCGGGCAGGGCGTCCCAGTCACGGTTCCAGTCGTTGACCACGGCGGGGCCGTAGCACTCGGTGAGCCCGTAGAGATGCGTCACCTCGAAGCCGGCCTGCTTCATGCCGGCGAGCACGGCCTCCGGCGGCGGGGCGGCGGCGGTGAAGAAGGACACCGTCTGGGGAAAATCGCGGCGCTCCTCGGCGGGCGCGTTGAGCAGGGCCGACATCACGATCGGCGCGCCGCAGAGATGCGTCACGCCATGGTCGGCGAGCGCGTCATACATCGCCTTCGCGCGCACCTGTCGCAGGCAGACATGGGTGCCGGCGACGAGCGAGATCGACCAGGGGAAGCACCAGCCGTTGCAGTGGAACATCGGCAGCGTCCAGAGATAGACCGGATGCCGGCCCATCTGCCCGGTGAGGATGTTCGAGGTCGCCAGCAGATTGGCGCCGCGGTGGTGATAGACCACGCCCTTGGGATCACCGGTGGTGCCGGAGGTGTAGTTCAGCGCGATCGCATCCCACTCGTCAGTGGGCATGACCCAGGCGTAATCGGGATCGCCGGCGGCGACGAACTCTTCATATTCGAGGCTACCGAGCCGCTCGCCGGGCCCGTCATAGACGGGGTCGTCATAGTCGATGACGAGGGGCTTCGCCTTGCACAGCGCCAGCGCCTCCTTGATCGTCTTCGAGAACTCCCGGTCGGTGATCAGGACCTTGGCCTCGCCATGGTCGAGCGAAAACGCGATGATCGCCGCGTCGAGGCGGGTATTGAGCGTGTTGAGCACGGCGCCGCACATCGGCACGCCGTAATGGCATTCGAGCATGGCCGGGGTGTTGGGCAGCATGGCGGCGACGGTGTCGTTCTTGCCGATGCCGTGGCGGGCGAGCGCCGAGGCGAGGCGGCGCGCGCGGGCGTAGAAGTCAGCATAGCTGCGGCGCATGGGGCCGTGAATGATCGCGATATGGTCCGGATAAACGCTCGCGGCACGCTCGAGGAAGGGCAGCGGCGAGAGCGGCTGGTGGTTGGCCGGGTTGCGGTCGAGATCGGTGTCGTAGGCGGATGTCGTCATGCGGTGTCCCCTCCCGGTCGGCTTAGCCTCTGCGGGCCTTCACCGTAATCCATCCCTTTGTCCGATAGGGCGCAAGGGGGCAGGGGCATCTCGCGTCAGAGCCAGTGCAGACCCTTCAGCCCGTCATAGGTCAGCTTCAGCCCGACCAGCAGGAGCAGGCCGTAGATGATCCGGTAGAAGCGCTTCACCGGGACCTTCCGGACCAGCCAGACGCCGGCAACCGTCGAGACGATGGCGACCGGCAGCAGCGCCAGCGAGGCGGTGAGGTTGGCGGTCGTGAACTGGCCGAGCGCGATATAGGGGAAGACCTTGATGATGTTGATCAGCGCGAAGAAGATCGCACCCGTCCCGACGAAGACGGCCGGCGGCAGCCGCAGCGGCATGGTGTAGATCTGGTAGGGCGGCCCGCCGGCATGGGCGATCATGCTGGTAAACCCTGAGAGCGCGCCCCAGAACGTGCCCTGCGGGTAGTTCGACCGTGCCGGCGGCAGTTCCGTCTTGCCACCGGAGACGAGGTTGCGCAGCGCGAAGACGACCGAGATCAGGCCGATCGCCAGGACCACGGCGCCGTCGGCGACGCGCGCCGCCAGCAGATAGCCCGCGAAGATGCCGAGTGCGGCGCCTGGCAGCAGCGTCGCCAGCGTGCGCCGGTCGAAATCGCGGCGGTAGGACCAGACAGTCACGACATCCTGCGACATCAGCACCGGCAGCATGATCGCGGCCGCCGTCACCGGCGAGACGACCTGCGCCATCAGCGGCAGCGAGAGCAGGCCGAGCCCCGAGAAACCACCCTTGGAAAGCCCCATGAGAATGACCGCCGGCACCATGGCGGCGAAGAAGGCAGGGTCGAGCAGCATCGCGTGGGAGGTCCGAAAGGCTAAGGGCGGCCGTTGCGCCAGATCAACCGTGGCATCTCCCGCGCCGCGTTAGAAGATCAAGGGCGCGGGGGCGCCATGTGCGAAAGTCGCTCTCGACGCCGGGCCATGCCTCTGGAAAGGGATGGCGAGAAAAAGAACGAGGGGAGGGTGCCATGACGGAGACGGGCCGCTATGGCGAGATCTATCGGCGCTGGCAGGCCGATCCGGAGGGGTTCTGGGCGGAGGCAGCCCTGGCGATCGACTGGATCTCGCCGCCGCAGCGCATCTTCGACGCTTCGCAGGGCGCCTATGGGCGCTGGTTCCCGGACGCGACCTGCAACACCTGCTTCAACGCGCTCGACCGGCATGTGCGCGACGGGCGCGGCGAGCAGCCGGCGCTGATCCATGACAGCCCGGTCACGGGCACCAAGGCGGTCTTCAGCTATGCGCAGATGCTCGACGAGGTCGGGGCGCTCGCGGCCGTGCTGCAGGATCTCGGCGTCGGCAAGGGCGATCGCGTCGTCCTCTACATGCCGATGGTGCCGGAAGCGGCCTTCGCCATGCTGGCCTGCGCCCGTATCGGCGCGGTGCATTCGGTCGTCTTCGGCGGCTTCGCGGCGAAGGAGCTGGCGACACGCATCGAGGATGCCAAGCCGCGCGTGATCCTGGCCGCGACCTGCGGCATCGAGCCCAGCCGCGTGGTCGAATACAAGCCGCTGCTCGACCAGGCGATCGACCTGTCCGCGCACAAGCCGCAGACCTGCCTGATCCTGCAGCGGCCGCAGGCCGAGGCCTCGATGCATGCGACCCGCGACAAGAACTGGCGCATGCTGGTCGCGGCCGCCAAGGCGCAGGGGCGACGGGCGGAGTGCGTCCCCGTCGCGGCGACCGACCCGCTGTACATCCTCTACACCTCGGGCACGACGGGAAAGCCCAAGGGTGTGGTGCGCGACAATGGCGGCCACATGGTCGCGCTGAAATGGACCATGGACAATCTCTACGGCGTGAAGCCGGGCGAGGTGATGATCACGGCGTCGGATGTCGGCTGGGTCGTCGGTCACAGCTACATCGTCTATGCACCACTGATCCAGGGCGCGACCTCGGTGCTCTACGAGGGCAAGCCGGTGGGCACGCCCGATGCCGGTGCCTTCTGGCGGCTGATCGCCGAGCACAAGGCGGTCGTGCTGTTCACGGCGCCCACCGCCTTCCGCGCCATCCGCAAGGAGGATCCGGAGGCCAGGCTGCTGCCGGCCTATGATCTCTCGCATTTCCGGGCGCTGTTCCTGGCCGGCGAGCGGGCCGATCCCGACACGCTGGTCTGGGCGCAGGATATCCTGAAGGTGCCGGTGATCGACCATTGGTGGCAGACCGAGACCGGCTCGCCGATCGTCGGCAACCCGATCGGCCTTGAATTGCTCACGGTCAAGCCGGGCTCGCCGACGGTGCCGATGCCGGGCTACGACGTGCAATGCGTCGACGAGGGCGGGCGGCCGGTGCCTCCCGGCACGATGGGCGCGATCGTCATCAAGCTGCCGCTGCCGCCCTGCGCCCTGCCGACCCTGTGGCAGGCCGACGAGCGCTTCGTCGAATCCTATCTCGCGGCCTTCCCGGGCTACTACAACACCTCGGATGCCGGCTTCATCGATGCCGACGGCTATGTCTTCATCATGGGGCGCACCGACGACATCATCAACGTCGCCGGCCACCGCCTCTCGACGGGCGGCATGGAGGAGGTGCTGGCCTCGCATCCGGCGGTGGCGGAATGCGCCGTCGTCGGCATCCGCGACGCGCTCAAGGGCGAGCAGCCCTGCGGCTTCGTCGTGCTCAAATCCGGCATCACCCAGAGCCCGGATGCCGTCGAGCGCGAGCTGGTGGCGCTGGTGCGCGAGAAGATCGGCCCCGTCGCCGCCTTCCGGCTGGCGCTGACGGTTGGGCGGCTGCCGAAGACGCGCTCCGGCAAGATCCTGCGCGCGACGATGAAGAAGATCGCCGATGGCGAGGACTACGCCATGCCGGCGACGATCGAGGACCCGGCGGTGCTGGACGAGATCGGGCTGGCGCTGAAGGCGAAGGGGCTGGGATAGGGCGCGCCCTGCGCGGATCGTCGGGCTAGAGGCCGATGGTCGCGCCGTTCCATCGCAGCAGGCGCTTTGGCCATTCCAGCCGCATCAGATCCTCGCCGATGATCAGCGGACCGGCATAGCCGCTCGCGCGAATCTCTTCAGCGACCAGCGCCGTATCGGCTGCGGGCGGCACGATATGCGTGATCGCCAGGGCTTTCGCCCCGCTCCGGCGTGCCAGATCGCCGACCACCTGCGGCGTCATGTGGTAGCTCTTCACGGCTGCGACGGTGGCGGCCGTGCGGACGCCGGCGACGACCGGCATCTGGCTCTCGACATAGACTTCGCTGACGAGCAGATCGCAGTGCTCGGCGGCCTGCTCGAGCGTCGGCGTGAGGCGGGTGTCGCCGGAGAATACGATCCGGCTCGTGCCGTCGCTCAGCGTCAGCCCGAAGGCCGGTTCGACCGGCTTGTGGTCGACCAGGAAGGCCGTCACGGAGAGGCCCTGGAGGCCGGCGACCGGCCCCTCCTGCAACTCTTCGAACACGATATCGAGGCCGCTGGCATCGGGGCGCTGCTCGAAGGCGATGCGCAGGTGACGCTCGCGCGCGAAGGCCTCGTACTGATCCCGCAGATTGGCCAGCGCAGGGGCCGGCGCCAGCACCCGCCAGGGGCGGTTGCGGCCCTGATGCCAGGAGGAGATGACGAGCTGATAGAAGTCGACCAGATGGTCGGAATGCTCGTGTGTGACGATCAGCAGATCGATGTCGGCGCCGCGATGTCCGCTCGCAACCAGCCGCTGGCTGACACCCGAGCCGCAATCGATCAGCAGCTTGCAGCCGCCGGCCTCGACGAGATGAGAGGGACCGGCGCGCCGCAGGCTGACAGGCGGCGCGCCGGTTCCGAGAAAGGTGAAGGCTAGTCCGGCACTCATGCCGGCAAGGTGTCAGGGCGAGCCGCCATCGGCAAGCCGCCGCCGCCTCAGGCCTCGTCGTCCTCGTCGACCGGACGCTTCATCTGCTTGAGCTTGGCGAACACGGAATCGACGTCGATCGCCGCCTCTTCCTCGCGCTTGGGCTTGCCCATGTCGGCGAAGGTTTGGCTCAGCGGCGTGGGCTCCGGCGCCGTGGTCTCCTCGGCCGGCAGCAGCGTCGAGCCGATCTCGGCGACCATGGCCGGGCGGTCCTTGGCGGCGCGGCCGACCTCGAAGTCGAGGTCGATCTGCGAGCACAGGCCGAGGCTGACCGGGTCGATCGGCGAGAGCGTCTGGGCGTTCCAGTGGGTGCGGTCGCGGATCTGCGCGATCGTCGACTTGGTCGTGCCGATCAGGCGGATGATCTGCGCGTCCTTGAGCTCGGGATGGTTGCGCAGGAGCCAGAGGATGGCGTTGGGCCGGTCCTGGCGCTTCGAGACGGGGGTGTAGCGCGGGCCTTTGGTCTTCTTCATCTCGGGCACCTTCACCTTGCGCTCGGCGAGCTTGAGGTGGTGGGCCGGGTTCTTGCTGGCGCGCTCGAGTTCCTCGCGGGTGAGCTGGCCCGAGGTGATCGGGTCGAGCCCCTTGATGCCGGCCGCGACCTCGCCATCGGCGATGCCGCGCACCTCGAGTGGGTGAAGTTTGCAGAACTCGGCGATCTGCTCGAAGGTCAGGGACGTGTTCTCGACCAGCCAGACCGCGGTGGCTTTCGGCATCAGCGGAGGTAACGACACGGGGCTGTCTCCTGGAATCTCGGAATCCGGCGCGGGGCCGGGTCAACGTCGCGGGCAATAGCTCTCGGGCGCCGACCGGCCTCCTCGGCCGGCCATCCAAATCATCGACGATGAACAGGATGGCCGGCTTATAGACTCAGCCCGCCCGCCTGTCCAAGAAAAAGCGGTGCGGCGCAGGGTGTTTCCGGCCGGTGGCGCCGGGCCGGGCAGAGCGGTAACCTCGGCGCAAACGAGCCGAAGGAGCCGCCGATGTCGCTGTTTTCCGATGATGACCGCCCCAAGCCCAAGCCCGTCCATGAGATCGGGCAGGATCTGTCGATGCTGTCGCTGGCGGAGATCGACCTGCGCGTGGCGGCACTGAAGGCCGAGATCGAGCGGCTGACCGAGGCGCGGGCGAAGAAGGACGCCTCGCGCAGCGCGGCCGATGCTTTTTTTCGGAAACCCGGCTGAAAAAGCGGCTGATGGCGTCCGCGTTAAGGGGCTCTTAACGATTCCAAAGTATGAATCGGATCATCCAGTTTGTCTGGATGCGAGTGGCTCCTGCCCGCTCTGTTTGACGCCTCCCTGTTGACCTTCGAGCCGCCTTCGGGCGGCTCTTTTTTTATGGTCTGTACCCGCGTTAAGGTTAACCAGACGTTACCGACGCGGCGCCCGCCCATCGGCGCTATCCTTGCGACATCGACGGCATGAGCCGTGACGCGTGCCAAGCGGACACGGCGTTGTGCCGATGGGAGACAAGGCCATGAACGACCTGCTGATCCGCGAGACCACCAGCGACGACGGCGCGATCTCCTTCGCGCGCGGCTTCGTGAAGTCCGATGCCTTCATGGCGCTGTTCCGCGAGGGCATGGGCCTGGTCGAGCAGACCGCGGCCTATCTCGACGGCGAGGGCCGGACCGCTTCGGCCGCGCTGCCGCGCGAGGTCGCGCTCGGCTATGCGACGGAGAGCATGCGCCTGACGACGCGGCTGATGCAGATCGCCTCCTGGCTGCTGGTGCAGCGGGCCGTCGCCGAGGGCGAGATGACGGCCGAGCAGGCGCGCGCCGAAAACGCCAAGGTCCGCATCCCCGAGACCGGCGTGTCCGGGACGGCGGCCGAGCTGGAGCGCCTGCCGCAGGGGCTTCAGGACCTGATCGCCCATTCCTTCCGGCTGCAGGCCCGCATCCGCCATCTCGAGGGCCAGATGAACGCCCCGGCTCCGGCCGAGAAGGCCAACCCCGTCCAGGACCAGCTCGCCAGCCTGCAGGCCCGCCTCGGCCTCGCACTCTGACGATTCCGCACGCGGCCGATCGCCGCGCCCGGCACCCGCCCAAACGAAACGGCCCGGTCGAAAGACCGGGCCGTTCTTGATTCAAATCAGCGCAGGCGGGCGAACCCGCCGGCAGATCACTTCTTGCCGAGGGAGCCGATCGCGGCGAAACGCGAGTTGAAGCGCGAGACGCGGCCGCCACGGTCGAGCATCTGCTGCGAACCGCCGGTCCAGGCCGGATGCGTCGTCGGGTCGATGTCGAGGTTCAGCGTGTCGCCCTCCTTGCCGAGCGTCGAACGCGTGAAGTATTCCGTGCCATTGGTCATGACGACCTTGATGGTGTGGTAGTCGGGGTGGATGCCGGTCTTGGCCATGGCTAAATCCTCAAACGTCGAGAACGGGCGTGGTCGACAAGCAGGCAAGCCTGCCCGGCCCGTCGAAAAATTCGTATGAGCCTGTCGTGAAGTCGCGTGCACATATCTCAGCCGGGCCGACAGCGCAAGCAGAACAGGACGAAGACGCGTGCCCGCAGCCGAAAAAGACGATACCAAAGCACGGCCGGATTTCCGTTCCCTGGCGTCCTTCTGGCCCTATGCCCTGAGATATCGCGGGCGCATCGCGCTCGCCCTGCTGGCGCTCGTCATCGCCTCGGCGGCGACGCTGGCGCTGCCGGTCGCGGTGCGGCGGGTGATCGATGTCGGCTTCTCCGGCGGCGAGCAGCAACTCGCCAACAGCTATTTCGTGCTGCTCATCGGCGTGGTCGCGGTGCTGGCGCTGGCGAGTTCGGCGCGCTTCTACCTCGTGATGACGGTGGGCGAGCGCATCGTCGCCGATCTGCGGGCCGACGTCTTCGCGCATCTGACGCGGCTCGAGCCCGCCTTCTTCGATTCCAGCCGGGCGGGCGACCTCGTCTCGCGGCTCACCGCCGACACGACGCAGATCAAGTCGACCTTCGGCTCGACGGCCTCGATTGCGCTGCGCAACGCGATCATGACCATCGGCGCGCTCTCGCTGATGATCGCGACCAGCCCGCAGCTCTCGGCCATCGTCATCGGCGCGATCCCGCTGATCGTGCTGCCGCTGGTGTTCTCCGGGCGCTCGGTGCGCCGGCGCGCCCGGGCGGCGCAGGACCGGCTCGCCGACGCCTCCGCCTTCGCCTCGGAGGCGGTCGGTGCGATCCGCACCATGCAGTCCTTCGGCGCGGCGCGGCAGACCGCAGCGCGCTTCGGCCAGGCTTCGGACGAGGCCTATGCCGCCTCGCGTGCCGCCACCGCCTCGCGCGCGTTGCTCTCGGGCGTCGCGATCTTCCTGGTCAGCGCCAGCGTCGTCTGGGTGCTCTGGACGGGGGCGACGGAGGTCTTTGAGGGGCGCATGACCGGCGGGCGGCTGTCGCAGTTCCTGCTCTATGCCGTGCTGGCGGCGAGCTCGCTCGGCCAGCTCTCGGAAGTCTATGGCGATGTGTCCGCCGCGGCCGGCGCGGCCGGGCGGCTCGGCGAGATCCTCGCCCTGAAGCCGGCCATCGCGGCGCCGCCGAACCCGGCACCGATGCCGCAGCCGGCGCGTGGCGAACTCGCTTTCGAGGGCGTCTCCTTCAGCTATCCCGGCCGCAGCGTCGAGGCGCTGTCGGATCTCACCTTCTCGGTGCGGGCGGGCGAGCGCGTCGCGCTGGTCGGCCCCTCTGGCGCCGGCAAGAGCACGGTGCTGCAGCTGGCGCTGCGGTTCTACGATCCGAGCGCGGGGCGCGTCCTCGTCGACGGCATGGCCGGGCCGCAGGTCGACCCGGAAGCCTGGCGGCAGCGCTTTGCGCTGGTGCCGCAGGAGCCGACCGTCTTCGGCGTCTCGGTGCGCGACAACATCGCCTATGGGCGCCCCGAGGCGACGCAGGCCGAGATCGAGGACGCCGCCCGGCTGGCGGCGGCGGACGGTTTCATCCGCGATCTGCCGCAGGGCTACGACACCATCGTCGGCGAACGCGGCGTGACACTGTCGGGCGGCCAGCGCCAGCGTCTCGCGATCGCGCGCGCGGTGCTGAAGGACGCGCCGATCCTGCTGCTGGACGAGGCAACGAGCGCGCTCGATTCCGAGAGCGAGCGGGCGGTTCAGGATGCGCTCGACCGGCTGATGCGCGGGCGTACCACGCTCGTCGTCGCGCACCGCCTCGCCACCATCCTCTCCGCCGACCGCATCCTGGTGATGGAGGACGGCCGCGTCGTCGAGGAGGGCACCCATGTCGAGCTGAAGGCCCGCGGCGGGCTCTATGCGCGGCTGGCCTCGCTGCAATTCGGGCTGGAAGCGGCCTGAGCGCCGGACCCGGCGGCCGCCTCAGTTCACGAGGTCAGGTTGATCGTGTACTTGCCGGGGTTGGGCACGGTGCCCTTGAAGCCGACGCTGCGCTCCCCGGCCGGGCAGGTGCCGCCGACGATCTCGCGCGTGATCGCGCGGGAAGGGACGCAGAAGGTCTTGTCGACGCCCGACTGGCCCGGCCAGTGATAGGTCCGGCCCTCCTTCTCGGCATAGTAGTAAAACAGCGCCGTGTTCAGCCGGGCGACGCTCTTGCAGCTTCCGGCGGGAATCGTCTGCCAGGCCGTCAGCGTCCACTTTTTCGTCGTCTGGGGGACATTGGCCAGAGCCGTGAAGATCTTCGAGCCGGTCTTGTTGCAGAAGACGATCTCGGTCTGCTGCTGTTGGGCGGCGACCGGCGTGCCGATCATCGCCATGGCGGCAACCGCCGCCAATCCTGCCATTCTCATCTCGCCCCCCAGCGGAACCATCGCGTCACCTGATCTGACTGCCGCAAGGGCAGCCTTGTCAACTCGCGCCGCGGTGGTCGCGTCAAAGGCCATGCGTGCGCGGATAGGCGCTCGCGGGCGGGGAGGCCCAGCCGGCGAGCAGTTCGGGCTCCGTGCGGTAGATCTCGACCCTGAGGGGATAGCAGGCGGCGGCGTCGCTCGAATGGGTCGCGCTGCAATCGCCGCCCGGGCAGGCTGAGAGCGCGCCGAGCAGGTCGATCTCCGCGAAGAACTCGATGTAGTCGCCCGGCCGCACCGGGCTCGCCTTCATGAAGTATTGATGCGTGCCGCGGGTGAAGCCGGTGCACATGAAGACGTTGAGCACGTCGTGGACATGCCGCTCGGCCTCCGTCACGGGCAGGCCCTTGGCCTTCGCCAGCGCGCGCGTCAGGTTGGAATGGCAGCACTGGTGATAGTCGCCGCCCGAGAGGAGGCGGTTGGTGTAGGGGTCGCAGCGCGTCCCGATCACGTCATGCACGGCCCCGCCATCGGCGTCGATCCCGTACCAGGCGAGGGTGTCGTGGGTGATCGTCGCGAGCGGCCGCAGGGCCGGCAGGCTGCTCCAGAGCCGGTCGCCGGTCGAGACATGGGTGGCATGAAGCTGGCGGGTCTTGCCGCTGAAGAACCGCTCGGAGAGGTCGTGCGCGTTCCAGAGGTTGAGATCGCCGACCTGAGGTCCGTCGACGCCGACGATGCGGAAGAACTGGCCGGCCTGCACGCGGAAGGCCTCGGCGTCGCGGGGTGCGACCACGACCTCCTCGATCTTCGTGAGATCCTGTCGGGCGCGGCCGAGCATCGCCATGTCGGGCTTCGGCAGGCTCTCGACAGGGTAGCAGATGGTCAGCGGTCGGGAGCGGCGGGCGGCGGCGTCGGCAGGCTCGGCGGGCAGCATGGCGGGCTCCGGTCGGCGGTGGTCAGCGGGGCGGCAGCGCGGCGTAATAGGCGGCGAGCGCCGCGATCTCCTGACCGCTCATATGGCGGGCCATGTAGCGCATCTCCTTGTGGGTGCGCTTGCCGCTCCGGAACGCCATCATCTGATTGAAGAGATAGCGCTCGTTCTGGCCGGCGAGATGCGGCACCTCGGTGTCGCGGGCGATGCCGTCGAGCCCATGGCAGGCGGCGCATTCCTCGATCACCGAGCCGCGCGGTTCGGCGAGGGCCGCGCCGGCGGCTGCGACCGTGGCCGCGAGCACGATGGCGGCCCCCCAGGCCAGTGCCCGATCCTGCCTCACGCGTCTCACCGCTCGGTGATCTTGAACTCGATGCGGCGGTTGCGCCGCCAGGCATCGTCGGTGTTGGCGACGTCGAGCGGCTGGAACTCGCCGAAGCCGGTGGCGGCGATGCGGTCGGCCGGGATGCCCTTCGTCACGAGATATTCAACGACCGCGATGGCGCGGGCCGCCGAGAGGTGCCAGTTCGAGGGGAATTGCGGCGAGCGGATCGGCCGGTTGTCGGTGTGGCCGTCGACACGCAGGATCCAGGGCAGGTCGGGCGGCATCTCGCGGCCGAGATCGGCGATGATGGCGCCGAGCTTGTCGAGCTCGCCACGCCCCTCCGGCTTCAGCACGGCCTGGCCGGCATCGAAGAAGACCTCGGACTGGAAGACGAAGCGGTCGCCGACGACGCGGATGTCGGGCCGCGTGCCGAGCACCTGGCGCAGGCGGCCGAAGAAGTCCGAGCGGTACCGCGCCAGCTCCTGGACGCGCTGGGCCAGCGCCACGTTGAGCCGCGAGCCGAGCTCGGCGATGCGGGCCTGCGCTTCCTTGTCCTTGGCCTCGGAGGCGCTGAGCGCCTCCTCCAGCGCCGCGAGCTGGCGGCGCATGGCGAGGATCTGCTGGTTGACGAGATCGACGGTGGCCTGGGCGCGGGCCGAGAGCTGCTTTTCGGCTTCGAGCGCCTTTTGCGCCTCGCCGAGCTGGGCGGCCTGGTTGCCGGGCTGGGCGGCCAGCAGATCCTGGATACGGCCGCGCTCGGCCTGCTCGCGCGTCAGCGAGGATTGCAGGAGCTGCAGGTTCTCCTGGGCCTGGCGGTTCGAGGAGCGCTCGAGGGCGAGCAGGTCGGTCAGCTCCGAGATCTGCCGGTTCAGCCGCTCCAGCGCCGTGTCCTTGCCGGTCAGCTCCTGCGACAGGAAGAACTGCCCGAGCACGAAGACGGAGAGCAGGAAGACGATGCCGATCAGCATCGTCGAGAGTGCGTCGACGAAGCCCGGCCAGAAATTGACCTCGTCGCGGCGGTGGGAGCGGGAGAGGGCCATCGCCGTCAGGGCTCCATCACATTGTCGGCGGTGAGGCGCTCGAGCAGGCGCTTCATGTCCTTCTCGCGGGCCGCCTGCGCTTCCACCCAGTCACGGATGAGCTGCTGCTCGGAGCGCATGTGCTGGACGAGGCCCTGGATGCCCTCGGCGAGGCTGGCGAGCGCCTGGGTCGCGGCGCGGTTGTTGGCGCCGCTCTCGGCCATGGCGGCGCCGAGCCGGTCCAGCCTGTCGGCCAGCGGGTCGCCCGTCAGCGAGCGCAGACCCGGCGCAGCGCCCGCGGCCGCCGTGCGCGTGCCGAGCCAGCTTTCCATCTCGTTACGGAAGCGGCGCTGGGCCTGCGCGACCTGCAATTCGAGGAAGCCGAGGATCAGCGAGCCGGCGATGCCGAAGAGCGAGGAGGAGAAGGACAGGCCCATGCCGGCGAGGGGCGCGGCGAGGCCGGCCTTGAGTTCGTCGAACAGCACGCCGGCTTCCGCGCCGGTGCGCAGGCTCTTGATGACGTTGCCGACGGAGGAGACCGTGTCGAGCAGGCCCCAGAAGGTGCCGAGCAGGCCGAGGAAGACGAGCAGGCCTGCCAGATAGCGCAGCACCTCGCGGCCATCGTCGAGCCGCACCGCGATCGATTCGAGCACGGTCGCCGCCTGGGCGGGGGCGAGGCTGCGGGCCTCGAGCGCCGGCAGCACCGGGCCGAGCGGCGCGATGACCTCGCCGCGGCGGATCTCCGCGGCGGCGGGAGCCGCGGCGAGGCGGGTGGCGGCGCGCGCCTCGGCATGGAGGCGCCAGAGTTCGCGGAGCGCGATCAGGACGCCGACGAGGAGCGAGCCGAGGATCAGGCCGTTCAGGCCCGGATTGGTCATGAAGGCGGTGATCAGGCCGCCCTGGAGGATGAAGCCGAGGAAGCCGATCAGCGCGAGGAAGACGAGGGCGCGGACGACATAGCGCAGCGGGCGCGAGAACCGCGTCTCCTCCCGCGGGGGCGCGGCCATGTCGCGTTCGGCCGCCAGATCCTCAGTCGCCATGCTTAATCATCCGTTCGCCATCGTCACGGGGGGACTGTCGCTTCCCGTGCCGCGATGATCAAGCGCGAAAGATCAAGGGGATATGACCAAAGCCGCGGCTGTGGCCGCGAGGTTGCGCGGCTCAGACCGTCTTGAGCGCGGCGCGCAGGGCCTGCTCGCCGATCTCGTTGCCGCAGATGATGTCGCGGGCCATGGTCGGCTGCTTGCCGTCGAGCGTGCCGAAGGTGCCGCCCGCCTCGCGGATCATCACGGCCCCGGCCGCGAAGTCCCAGGTGTTGAGCTCGCGCTCCCAATAGGCGTCGAAGCGGCCGGCGGCGACATAGGCGATGTCGAGGGCGGCGCAGCCCATCCGGCGGACATTGGAGAAGCGGGTCATCACCGCGCCGAGTTCGCGCAGGAAGAGCGGATGGCCGCCCTTGCCGATATGCGGAACGCCCATGCCGACGAGCATCTCGCTCGGCTCGCGACGGCCCGAGACGCGCATGCGCCGGTTGTTGACATAGGCGCCCTTGCCCTTCTCGGCGATGAAGAGCTCGTCCTTGGCGGCGTCGTAGATCACGCCGGCGACGAACTGGTTGTCGCGCTCCAGCGCCACCGAGATGTTCCAGTGCGGCACGCCGCGCAGGAAGTTATGGGTGCCGTCGAGCGGGTCGATGTGCCAGCGATTGCTCTCGTCCGTCCCCTGGACGACGCCGCTCTCCTCCATGACGAAGCCATAGCCGGGCCGGGCCTTCTCGAGCGAGGCGCGCAGGATCTCCTCGGCCTTGTGGTCGGCCTTGGAGACGAAGTCGCCCGGACCCTTGGCGAGGACCTGCAGGTTCTCGACCTCGCCGAAGTCGCGCTTCAGCGAACGCGACGCCTTCATCACGGCGTCGGTCATCACGGTCATCAGGGGAGAGCGGATCATCGGTAACCTCGTTCGCGCCGTTCGGCGCAGCAGTGGGACCCCGGCTTGACAGGATCCGGTTCAGACAGCGGGCCCGGCTTCGGGGCGCGTCGGGCGCTCGCGGCAGGGCTTCGGGAAACTCGCCCGGTCCCTTGCTCGCCCGTTACGGCGCCGTCAAGGCCGCGCCCTCGATCCGGCTGGCGGCGAGGCGGGCGGCGCGGGCCTGCTGTTCCGGGTTCAGCCGGTCGAAGAGCTGCTCCAGGGCCGGGTCGTCCAGCCCCTTCGCGCGTGCTGCGAGGTGCCAGGCGGCCGCCTCGATCGAGTCGGGGGGAATGCCGCGTCCGCTCTGGTAGAGCCGCGCGATGCGGTTCTGCGCGATCGGATTGCCCTTGCCCGCCGCCCTCAGAAAGAGTTGCGCCGCCGCGGCCTCGTCGGAGGCGACGCCGGTGCCGTTGAACAGCATGATGGCATATTCGATCTCGGCCGGGAGATGACCGGCGTTGGCGGCCTGTGCCATCCAGCGGGCCGCCTGCTCGTCGCTTTTCGGCATGCCGCGGCCCTGCCGCGCCAGCGTCGCCAGCGCATGGAGCGCGTCGGGGATGCCGCCTCTCGCGGCGATCTCGAGGCTGCGGATGGCCTCGGCCTCATCGGTCGGCTGGCCTGTCGCCAGCAAAGCGAGGGCGAGGTTGTAGTTGGCGGCGGGGTGGCCCGCCGCGGCGGCACGTTTCAGCAGCGCGCCGGCCCGGGCGGGATCGCGCCGGCCACTCGCGTCATCGAGCAGGGCGATGGCGAGCGCGTAGACGGCGTTGACGTCCCCGCGCTCGGCGGCGCGCTCATACCATTCGGAGGCGACCTTCTGGTCCGGTCGCACGCCCAGGCCCTGGCGGTAGATCTCGCCGACCAGCGTCATCGCCGCGGCGTCCTTGCTGTCCACCTCGATGCGCTTGAGCGCCTCGGAGAGCGCGCGCCGGTAGTGGCCGGTCTGATAGGCGCCATAGGCGAGGTCACGCTCGGCCGCGGCGGCCGGCGATGCGAAGGAGAGGCCGGCCAGCCACAGCCCGGCGAGGGCCCGGCGCAGGCCTGTCATCGCGCCGCCTTCCGCGCGGCGCAGGCGGCGATGGCCGCATTCGCCTCGGCGACGAGGGCCCGCAGGTCGCGGCCCTCCTCGAAGGCCCATGCGCCGAGCGCGACGAATTCGGCGCCGGTCTCGGCAAGGGCTGCGACGGAGTCCGGATCGGGCGCATAGGCGACGCAGGGCGTCTCGAAGATCTCGGCCCACCAGCCGGCGCGCTCGATCACGGCCGGCAGTGGCGGCATGGAGCCGTCCGGGCGCGGCTCGCCGAACATGACGTAGTCGACGCCGGCCTCGCCGACATCCATGGCGTCGTGGCGGGCGCGCAGCCCGCCGGCGCCGATGATGCGCTCGCCCTTGAGGCTCGAGCGCGCCTCGGCGATCGCCTCGGGCCCACCGGCGAGATGGACGCCGTCGGCGCCGCCCCTCGTCGCGACGAGCGCGGAATCGGCGACGACGAGCGCGACATTGGCGCCCTGGACCGGGCCGGCGAGGCGCTTGACGCGCTCGATCCGGCTGCGCTCGTCGCCGGGGGCGAGTTGCAGCAGCACCGCGGCGAGATCGCCGCCGGCCTGGGCCTGCATCAGGCGGAAGGCCATCGCCTCGGCATCCGCCACGGGCGGGGTGACGAGCATCAGGCGGGTGGGGGGAGAGGTCGTGGTCATGATCTTGCGCGCAAACGGCCCGCGATGGCGTCCAATGTCAAGACTCCGAGGCCGGCAACGAGGCTCCAGAAGGCCGAGCCGACGCCGAACAGCGTCAGGCTCGAGGCCGCCACCGCGAAGGCGATGATGGCGGCGAAGCGATGCGCGTCCGAGGCGGTGGCCTGGGTGAGGGCGCCCGTCAGCGAGCCGACGAGGCCGAGGCCGGCGACCGCCACGATCAGCGCCTTGGGCATGGCGAGGATGAGGGCGAGCAGCAGCCCGGCCGTCGCGGCGATGGCGAGCCAGAGCAGGCCGTAGAGGATGCCCGCCTTCCAGCGCTGCGTCGGATCGGGATGGGTGTCGGGGCCGGTGCAGATCGAGGCGCTGATCGCGGCCATGTTGACCATATGCGCGCCGAAGGGCGCGGTGAGGAAGGAGGTGAGGCCGGTGACGAAAAGGCAGGCCGGCACGGGGGGCTGGTAGCCGGCGGCGCGCAGCACGGCGAAGCCGGGCAGGTTCTGCGCCGCCATGGTGACGAGATAGAGCGGGATGCCGATGCCGAGCATGGCGGCGGTATCGAAGCGCGGTGTGACGAATTCGAGGCCGGTGAGGGCGAGCCTGCCGGTGGGCCAGGCGGCGAGCCCCGTGGCGAAGCTGACCGCGATGCCGACGCCGAGCGCGGCGATGACGCACAGGAAGGGATTGACCAGCCGCGCCAGCAGGAAGACCGCCAGCAGCGGCAGGACGAGGCCGGGCGAGACCCGCGCCTCGTCGAAGACCGCCACGACGAAGCGGAAGATCACGCCGGCCAGCATGGCGGCGGCGATCGGCATCGGGATCTTCTCGATCAGCGCGCCGAGCGGGCGGAAGGCGGCGGTCAGCATCATCAGCGCCGCGGCGAGCAGGAAGGCGCCGATGGCGGCTGCCATGTCGAGCCCGCTGCTGGCCGCGATGAGGGCGGCGCCCGGCGTCGACCAGGCGCAGATGATCGGCAGGCGGTGGCGCCAGGAGAGCCAGAGGCTCGCCGCTCCCTTGGCCAGGGCCAGGCCCGCAATCCAGGAGACGGTCTGCGCCGGCGTCGCGCCGAGCGCCTGCGCCGCCGCCAGCACGACGGCGACCGAGGCGGCGAAGCCGACAAAGACGGCGACGAGGGCTGAGAACAGGAGGGACATGCGGGTTCTGCGGCGGCGGGGGCTCCTTGAACCAGAATATGCGGTGCGCCGGAAGGGCCGGCCGCGCAGGGCCGCCCGACGCCGTCGTCACCGCAGCGTCACCCTCGCCGGATAGGCCTCGATCTGTTCCAATGCCAATCTGCGCATGTCACCGGGATCAGGACCCATGAGCCAGGACAGCCCCTACGAATCGACCTTCGGCGCCAGCCTTCTGGAGCATGAAGACGCCGCGCCGCAGAATCCGACCGACAACGCCACGATGGGCGAGTTGATCTCCCAGCGCTTCTCGCGCCGCGGCCTGCTGAAGGGCGCGCTCGCCGTCTCGGCGATCTCGGCGACCGTCGGCACGCTGGCGCTGGAGACGGCCGAGCGGGCGCAGGCGCAGGCTGCGAAATCCGCCTTCGCCTTCAAGGAGGTCGAGGCCGGCGTCGATGCCGATCATCACGTCGCCGAGGGCTATGACGCGCAGGTCCTGCTGCGCTGGGGCGACCCGATCACCCCCGGAGCCCCCCCCTTCGACCCGGCGAAGCAGACGCCGGAGGCTCAGGCCCAGCAATTTGGCTACAACAACGACTTCGTCGGCTATCTGCCGATGCCCGGCGCGGCGGACCCGTCCGCCCATGGCGTGCTCTTCGTCAATCACGAATACACCAACCCGCATCTGATGTTCCCGGGCGTGGTCGAGATGAAGGACGGCAAGCCGGTCCTCAAGAACGCGACGCCCGAGCGCTTCAAGATCGAGGCGATGGCGCATGGCGCGACCGTCGCGGAAATCCGCCGCACCGACGGCAAATGGGCGCTGGTGAAGGATTCCAAGTACAACCGCCGCATCACGGTCGCCACCGAGATGCAGCTCTCGGGCCCCGTCGCGGGAACCGACCGCGTCAGGACCGGGGCCGATGCCAGCGGCCGCAAGGTGCTGGGCACGCTCAACAACTGCTCGGGCGCGATGACGCCGTGGGGCACCTTCGTGTCGGGCGAGGAGAACTTCCACGGCTATTTCTCCGGCAAGCTGCCGGAGGGCCATCGCGAAGAGGCGAACTACAAGCGCCTTGCCATCCCGTCCTCGCCCTATGCCT
Source organism: Methylobacterium sp. CCH7-A2 (assembly GCF_001557075.1). Classification (NCBI taxonomy): domain Bacteria; kingdom Pseudomonadati; phylum Pseudomonadota; class Alphaproteobacteria; order Hyphomicrobiales; family Methylobacteriaceae; genus Methylobacterium; species Methylobacterium sp. CCH7-A2. The sequence goes on along the minus strand of NZ_LSKN01000136.1, from coordinate 51,758 downwards.
GGGGCCGGTTCGAGGAGCGCTTCGACCTGGCGAAGGAGCCCAACGAGGCCAACCGCTTCGGCTGGGTGATCGAGGTCGATCCGTTCGATCCGACCTCCGTGCCGAAGAAGCGCTCGGCGCTCGGCCGCTTCAAGCATGAAGGCGCCGACATGATCGTGGCGAAGGACGGCCGCGTCGTGGCCTATCTCGGCGACGACGAGCGCTTCGACTATGTCTACAAATTCGTCACGGCGGGCCGCTTTGACGCCAATAACCGCGCGGCCAATCTGGACCTGCTCGATACCGGCACGCTCCATGTCGCGAAGTTCGCGGCGGACGGCACGGTGGAATGGCTGCCGCTGGTCTTCGGGCAGGGCCCGCTGACGGCGGCCAACGGCTTCCAGAGCCAGGCCGATGTGCTGATCGAGACCCGCCGCGCCGGCGACCTGCTCGGCGCCACCAAGATGGATCGGCCCGAGGACATCACACCCAATCCGGTGACCGGCAAGGTCTATGTGATGCTGACCAACAATTCGAGCCGCAAGGACGAGCAGGTCGATGCGGCCAATCCGCGGGCGAAGAACGCCTTCGGCCACATCATCGAGATCATCGAGGAGGGCGGCGACCACACCGCCACGAAGGGGCGCTGGGAGATCCTGCTGAAATGCGGCGATCCTTCGGTCGCGGCGGTCGGGGCGACCTTCTCGACCGACACGACCAAGAGCGGCTGGTTCGGCATGCCCGACAATGCGGTGGTGGACTCGGCCGGGCGGCTCTGGGTCGCGACCGACGGCAACGGTCCCGATGTAACCGGACGCACCGACGGGCTCTGGGCGGTCGACACGGAGGGCGGCGCGCGCCGGACCTCGAAGCTGTTCTACCGCGTGCCGCATGGCGCCGAACTCTGCGGCCCCTGCTTCACGCCGGACGACACTACGGCCTTCGTGGCCGTGCAGCACCCCGGGGACGACGGCCCGGACTGGCCCGCCTTCGGCCGCCGCTCCTATTACGAGGATCTCTCGACCCGTTGGCCGGACTTCAAGCCGGACATGCCGGTGCGGCCCTCGGTGGTGGCGATCACCAAGAAGGGCGGCGGCAAGATCGGCGTTTGATCGCAAGCGTCATGGTCGGGCTTGAGCCGACCATGCCTTCACACAGAAACGCCCGGCAAATTGCCGGGCGTTTTTGTAGGGGCGTTTTCGCGGGAGCGCCTGGACCGTCATCACGAGGAGCGTCAGCGACTAAGCAATCCGAGGGATGCGCGCCGGTCTGGATCGCTTCGCTGCGCTCGCAATGACGGCTGTGGCTTGGCCTCAGCCCGCCTTGCCGAAGGTCGGGTCGAGCTCGCCCTTGGCGTAGCGCTTGGCCATCTCGGCGGTGGTGAGCACGCGCTTGATCTTGCTGGCCTGGCCGGCGGTGTTGAACTCCTGCAGGCGCTGCTTGCAGAGCTTCGTCATCGCCTCCATGGCGGGCTTCAGATATTTGCGCGGGTCGAACTCGCCGGGATGCTCGGAGAGGATCTTCCGGATCTGGCCGGTCATCGCCATGCGGTTGTCGGTGTCGATGTTGATCTTGCGGACGCCGTGCTTGATGCCGCGCTGGATCTCCTCGACCGGCACACCCCAGGTCTGGGGCATCTTGCCGCCATACTGGTTGATGATGTCCTGGAGGTCCTGCGGCACAGAGGAGGAGCCGTGCATGACGAGGTGCATGCTCGGCAGCTTCTTGTGGATCTCCTCGATGACATGCATCGCCAGGATCGCGCCATCGGGCTTGCGGGTGAATTTGTAGGCGCCATGCGAGGTGCCCATGGCGATGGCGAGCGCATCGACCTTGGTCTCGGCGACGAATTTCACCGCCTCGTCCGGATTGGTCAGGAGCTGGTCGTGGGAGAGCTTGCCCTCGAAGCCGTGGCCGTCCTCCTTCTCGCCCTCGCCGGATTCCAGCGAGCCGAGCACGCCGAGCTCGCCCTCGACGGAGATGCCGCCGAGATGGGCCATCTCCGTCACGGTGCGGGTCACGCCGACATTGTAGTCCCAGTCGCCCGGAGTCTTGCCGTCGGCCTTGAGCGAGCCGTCCATCATCACCGAGGTGAAGCCGGCCTGGATCGCGGTCATGCAGGTCGCCGGCTCGTTGCCGTGGTCGAGATGCACGCAGACGGGGATGTGCGGGTAGATCTCGGTGACCGCATCCATCATGTGCTTGAGCATGATGTCGTTGGCGTAAGAGCGCGCGCCGCGCGAGGCCTGGATGATGACCGGGGCGTCGGTGGCGTCCGCGGCCGCCATGATCGCCAGCGCCTGCTCCATGTTGTTGATGTTGAAGGCGGGCACGCCGTAGTCGTTCTCGGCGGCATGGTCGAGCAGTTGGCGAAGCGTGATACGGGCCACGTTGGCACTCCCCTTGAGGCATGGATAGGGGAGGATGTAGTGCGCCGCTTGCCGGATGGCAAAGCCAAAGCGGCGATCGGAGGCCGGATTCAGCGTCCGCGGGCTAGCACCTTAGGCTCAGTCCCGCCGCTTGCGCAGCCATGCGGAGAAGCGATCGTCCAGCCGGAGCATCCGATCAATCTCGGCCTCCATCGCGGTTAGTTCTGCTCTGCGTTCCCGCAACGACAGCGACCAAGCTTGCCTTCGCAACAAGGTCCGCGCTCTCGCCTCGTCCGGCGAGCCAGTGACTGCACGCGAACGCGCCCTTCGCCTGATTGAGGCGACCTCCGTCCGGATCGCGCTTCTCAGGCGGTCTTCGCCGATTTCATTCGCGTCGCCCATGGACAGAGCGTAGCACCGGCCCCATTGGCCGCAAGCCGGTTTCCTAAGGGACCGTGCCGAGGCACGCGAAGTTCAGCGCCAACTGGAGCATCCTTCGAGACGCGCTCCTGCGGAGCGCTCCTCAGGATGAGGGCTGAGGAGATGGCTTTCTCAGCCCTTCCGCAGCGCTTCCACCCCTGGCAGCGGCTTGCCTTCCATCCATTCCAGGAAGGCACCGCCGGCGGTGGAGACATAGGTCAGGTCGTCGGCCACGCCGGCATGGTTCATGGCGGAGACGGTGTCGCCGCCGCCGGCGACCGCGACGAGCTGGCCGGCCTTGACGCGCGCGGCGGCCGCCTTCGCGACGGTGACGGTCGCCGTGTCGAAGGGCGGCAGCTCGAAGGCGCCGAACGGTCCGTTCCAGACGAGCGTCTTCACCGTGTCGAGCTTCAGCACGACCTCGGCGACGCTCATCGGGCCGGCGTCGAGGATCATCTCCTCGGCCGCGACCTCGCCGATCTTCACGACGCGATGGCCGGGATTGGCCTTGAACTCGCGCGCGACCAGCGCATCGACCGGCAGCAGGATCTCGCAGCCGGCGGCTTTCGCCTTGTCCTCGATCTCGCGGGCGGTGGCGACGAGGTCATGCTCGCAGAGCGACTTGCCGACATCGATGCCGCGCGCGGCGAGGAAGGTGTTGGCCATGCCGCCGCCGATGGCGAGGACATCGACCTTCTTCACGAGATTGCCGAGCAGGTCGAGTTTGGTCGAGACCTTGGCCCCGCCGACGATCGCCATGACCGGGCGGGCGGGGTTGTCGAGGCCGGCGGAGAGCGCCTCCAGCTCGGCCTGCATGGTGCGGCCGGCATAGGCCGGCAGGACATGGGCGAGGCCTTCGGTCGAAGCGTGGGCACGGTGCGCGGCCGAGAAGGCATCGTTGACATAGAGATCGCCGTTGGCGGCGAGTGCCCTGACGAAATCGGGGTCGTTCTTTTCGTCGCCGGCGTGGAAGCGGGTGTTCTCCAGCAGCAGCACATCGCCGTTCTTCGCGGCCGCGAGAGCCTTGGCGACGTCGTCGCCGATGCAGTCCTGCACGAAGGTTACGGGCTGGCCGAGCGCATGGGCCAGGGCGGGCACGACCTGCTTCAGGCTGTTCTTGGCGTCGGGGCCCTTGGGGCGGCCGAAATGGGCGAGCAGCACGACCTTGGCGCCCTTAGCGGCGATCTCGCGGATGGTCGGCAGGATGCGGTCGATGCGGGTGGTGTCGGTGACCTTGCCGTCCTCCATCGGGACGTTGAGATCGACGCGGACGAGGGCGCGTCTGCCGGCGAGATCGGCGTCGTCGAGGGTCTTGAAGGCGGTCATCGAACGAGCAGGCTCCCGAACAGGCCAGGCACGCCGAAGCGCAGCACCAGAACGGTCAGCGCCACCGTCAGCAGGGCGGTGACGATCGCGGTGGTGAAGAGCGTGCCGGCGCGCGGCGTGGCGTCGATGCGCGAGCGCAGGGCGGCTATCTCGCCGCGGATGGCGGCGAAGTCCATCGTGCCGGCGGCGGCATCGACCTTGTGGGCGCTGCGCTCGAGCGAGGCCTCGGCGCGGGTCAGCACGGCCTCGTAGCGGGCGAACTTCTCCTCGATGCGCGCGGCCTTCTCCTCGATGCGGGAGAGCTGGTCGAGCTGGCGCGGTTCTGTGACGGGAGCGGCGTCGCCGGCCGTCATGGAGGAACCGATGTTCACGGGCGCGCCATAGCTCGGGGCGGGCGTGACGGTCGTCGGCATCGCGGTGTCGGCGGGCGAGGCGACGGTCGGCTCGATCTTGGCCATGGTCGTTCCGTTCGTTTCGAGAAGGAAGCGGGGCCGCATCGTTTCCGCGCGGCCCCGTCGGTCATGTCACGTCAGAGGAGCTTGCCCATGGCGACGGCGGTGTCGCTCATGCGGTTCGAGAAGCCCCACTCGTTGTCGTACCAGGACAGCACGCGCACGAACTTGTCGTCCATGACCTTGGTCTGGTCGAGGGCGAAGGTCGATGAGTGCGGGTCGTGGTTGAAGTCGATCGAGACGTTCGGCTGGTCTGTCACGCCGAGGATGCCCTTGAGCGGGCCGCGGCGGCTCGCCTTGAGGATGGCCTCGTTGATCTTCTCGACGGTGGTCTTGCGCTTGGAGATGAACTTGAAGTCGACGACCGAGACGTTGGGCGTCGGCACGCGGATCGAGGTGCCGTCGAGACGGCCCTTGAGCTCGGGAATGACGAGGCCGATTGCCTTGGCGGCGCCGGTCGAGGTCGGGATCATCGACATGGCGGCGGCGCGGCCGCGGTAGAGATCCTTGTGCATGGTGTCCAGCGTCGGCTGGTCGCCGGTATAGGCATGGATCGTGGTCATGAAGCCCTTGTCGATGCCGACTGTGTCCTGCAGCACGCGCACGACCGGCGCGAGGCAGTTGGTCGTGCAGGAGGCGTTCGAGACGACGAGATGCTCGGCCGACAGCGCCGTGTGATTGACGCCGTAGACCACCGTCAGATCGGCGCCGTCGCAGGGGGCCGAGACGAGGACGCGCTTGGCGCCGGCGGCGAGATGGGCCGCGGCCTTCTCCTTGGTGGTGAAGATGCCGGTGCATTCCAGCGCGATGTCGACGCCCAGCGCCTTGTGCGGCAGCTCCTTGGGATCGCGCACGGCGGTGACCTTGATCGGGCCGCGGCCGACATCGATCGTGTCGCCGGAGACGATCACCTGGCCGGGGAAGCGGCCATGGACGCTGTCGAAGCGGAAGAGATGGGCGTTGGTCTCGACGGGGCCGAGGTCGTTGATCGCGACGACCTCGATGTCCTTGCGCTTCGACTCGATGATCGCGCGCAGGACGTTGCGCCCGATGCGGCCGAAGCCGTTGATCGCCACCTTGATCGTCATCTCAAACCTCTCATTCGCCGAACCAAGGCGCTGGCGCGCCATTCACGCGGGCAATTCGGCCAAAGCGTGGCCGAACGCAAGTGAAAAACCGTGATGACGGCGCGCGCGGACAGTGATGCGATCGCGCGACAGCGGGCCGCGCCCTGCCTGTGTGCCCCGGCACGCCCGCTGCGACGATGCCTCAGCCGTTGTGGCGCTTCATCGCCGCCTCGGCGACCGCCTCCGGCGTGATGCCGAAATGCTTGTAGACCTCCTTGTAGGGCCCGCTGGCGCCGAAGGAGGACATGCCGACGAAGGTGCCGTCATGGCCGATGACGGCATCCCAGCCGAAGCGGACGCCGGCTTCGACGGCGATCTTGATCGGGGCGGAGCCGATGATCGCGGCCTGGGTGGCCTCGTCCTGCGCCAGCAGCAGCTCGAGCGAGGGGACCGAGACGACACGGGCGCGCACGCCCTTCTCGGCCAGGAGCTTGCGGGCCGCGACCGCGATCTCGACCTCGGAGCCCGAGGCGAAGAGCGAGACCTGCGCCTTGCCGCCTTCGGCGGCCAGCAGCTCGTAGCCGCCCTTGGCCGAGCGGTTGGTGGCGGTGGCGTCGGTGCGCAGCTGCGGCAGGTTCTGGCGGGAGAGGGCCAGAACGGTCGGGCCCTTGGTGTTCTCGAGCGCGAACTGCCAGGCTTCGGCCGTCTCGATCGTGTCGGCCGGGCGGAAGACATGCATGTTCGGCATGGCCCGCAGCGAGGCGATCTGCTCGACCGGCTGATGAGTCGGCCCGTCCTCGCCGAGGCCGATCGAGTCATGCGTCATGACGTAGACGACCGGCAGGCCCATCAGCGCGGCGAGCCGCATCGAGGGGCGGGCATAGTCGGCGAAGACCAGGAATGTGCCGCCGCCGGTGCGGAAGCCGCCATGCAGGGTGATGCCGTTCATCGCCGCGGCCATGCCGTGCTCGCGGATGCCGTAGCGGACATAGCGGCCCTTGGGCGTCCGGGGCGTGAAGTCCTCGGCCGCCTTGGTGCGGGTGTTGTTGGAGGGGGTCAGGTCGGCCGAGCCCATCACCAGCTCCGGCATGACCGGGGTGATGGCCTCGAGCGCCAGCTCCGAGGCCTTGCGGGTGGCGACCGCCTGCGGCGCGGCAATCAGCGCCTTCTTGTGGGCGAGGATCGCCTTGCCGAGCTTGGCCGGCACGCCATGGGCGAGGCGGCGCTCGAACTCGGCGCGCTTGCGCTCGGAGAGCAGGCCGAAACGGCTGCGCCAGTTGGCATGCTCGTTGGCGCCGGCCTTGCCGGCCTCGCGCCAGGCCTTCAGCACATCGGCCGCGACCTCGAAGGCGCCGCCGGTGATGCCGAGGTTCTTCTTGGCGGCCTCCAGTTCCTCGGCGCCGAGCGCCTCGCCATGCGCCTTGGACGTGCCCTGCTTCTTCGGCGCGCCGAAGCCGATGATCGTCTTGCAGGCGATCATCGTCGGCTTGCCGGACTTGCGGGCGCGCTGGATCGCGGCCTCGATGGCGTCGGGGTCATGCCCATCGACGCGCTCGGCGCGCCAGCCGCAGGCCTTGAAGCGCGCGACCTGGTCGACATTGTCGGTGATCGAGAGCGGGCCGTCGATCGAGATGCCGTTGTCGTCCCACAGCACGATCAGCTTGTTCAGCTTCTGGTGGCCGGCCAGCGCGATCGCCTCCTGGCTGATGCCCTCCATCAGGTCGCCGTCGGAGGCCAGAACATAGGTGTGGTGGTCGACGACCTTCTTGCCGAATTCGGCGGCGAGCATGCGCTCGGCCATCGCCATGCCGACGGCGGTGGCGAGACCCTGGCCGAGCGGGCCGGTGGTGGTCTCGACGCCGAGGGTCATGAAGTTCTCGGGGTGACCGGGTGTCTTCGACTCGAGCTGGCGGAACTTCTTCAGGTCGTCGAGTTCCATCCCCGGCACGCCGGTGAGATAGAGCAGGGCATAGAGCAGCATCGACCCGTGGCCGGCGGAGAGCACGAAGCGGTCGCGGTCGGGCCAGCGCGGATCGGCCGCGTCATACTTCATCACGCGCGTGAACAGCACGGTGGCGACGTCGGCGGCGCCCATCGGCAGGCCGGGATGGCCGGACTTGGCCTTCTCGACGCCGTCCATGGCGAGCCCGCGAATGGCGTTGGCGAGCTTGTCGTGCTGGGCACGGTCGATCGTGGTCATGGTGCTTCCTGGCTCCGTCTGGCGAGGGCGGGGCCATGGCCCCACCTCATGCGCGGGCGGCGGACCCGGGACGGCCCGATTTCCGACCGCGCTCCGGTCACGAATGGTGGCCCGGCTTAGGCCGCGGGCTCGGTGCGAGTCAATTCGCGAGAGGGGTTTCGCGGTCCCGGATTTTGTTGCGCTGCGACGTGGTTTCGCTGCGATGCGGCGACAACAATTGCGCCCAAGCCCTTGCGAAGGAGAGGCATCCCGCCCCGGCCGATTCACGTTTTCGTGCGAGTTGGTCTAGGGTCCGAATCGTGTGAGCCGGCTTCGATCAGAAGGGAGAGCCTCGGTGGCGAGCCTGATGGTGGACAAGGCCCTGGCGCGGCTGGACGGCGCCCTGGCACAGCTGGAGGCGGCGGCCCGCCGCCGCATCGAGGCCGAACGCGGCCGTGCCAATCTCGAAACCGAACTGGCGCTGATGCAGGACGACCGGGCGCGCCTAGCTGCTGAACTCGATGGCGCAACGGCGCGTCTCGGCGATGTCGAGACCGCGGCCGCTGATGTCGACCAGCGGCTGCAGCGCGCGATGAATGTCATCGGTGCCGTGATCGAGCGGGCCAGGGTCGATGCCGAGGCGCAGACCGACGAACCCGGCGACGACGACGAGGATGCGCAACCCGGTCCAGCCTATCGGGAGCCGGCTCCGGCCGGCGCCGGCGGCCGGGACGATTGAGCGGAGAGCGTTATGCCGCAAGTCAACGTCACCATCGCCGGCAAGGCCTACCGAATGGCCTGCGGGGACGGGGAGGAGCCTCACCTCGAGGCGCTCGCCCGGTCCCTCGACGGCAAGATCCAGGAGATGCGCCAGGCCTTCGGCGAGATCGGCGACATGCGTCTGCACGTCATGGCGGCGCTGATGGTCGCCGACGAGGCCTCGGAACTGCAGCGGCGCGTGGCGCGGCTGGAGGCGGAACTGGCCGCGCTGCAGGGCGATGCCGGTGCTGCCGACGAACGCATCGGCGAGGTCGAGGAGCGGGCGGCGGAGGCGCTCGTCGGCGCGGCCGAGCGGATCGAGGCGGTCGCGCGTAGCCTGCTGCCGAGCCCGCAAGGGTGACCGGCGCCAGCGGTGCATGGTTTCGCTGCGAACCCCGCATGGCACTGGCGCTTTGCCGGCGTCCCCCCTACATTGGCAAAGCTGGGCTGCCTGGTGCGTGCGAGAAACTGTATTCCCGGGCCCATACGACTCCCTAGGGAGCTGTCCCTGACCAGGTCCCTGGACCCGGACACACGGCGCCCACCTACTTTAGTAGGTGTCCCGGGATCGAAATCTCCACGGCCGAGGTGGCTCAGCACTCTCCCATGACCGACATGCCTTCCCCGCCCGACCCCGCTGTCCGCAAGGCGGCCCTCCGCGAGCAGGCGCTCGCCCGGCGCGATGCGCTCGAGATCGACGACCGCCTGATCTGGGACGAGGCGATCACTGAAGGCGTGCTCGCCCTGCCAGCGTTCGACGCGGCCGAAGGTCCCGTCTCGGCCTATTGGCCGATGCGATCGGAGGCCGATCCGAGGCCGGTCCTCGAGGCGCTGCATGAGCGCGGCCTGCCGCTCTGTCTGCCCGCCATCGTTGCGAAGCGGATGATCTTCCGGCGCTGGGCGCCCTATAAGCCGATCGTGCCCGGCGGCTTCGGCACGCTGGTGCCGGACCCGGCCCAGCCCGAAGTCGTCCCCGCCATCCTGATCGTGCCGCTCGCGGCCTTCGACCGGCGCGGCTACCGGATCGGCTACGGCAAGGGGCATTACGACGCCAAGCTCGCCGAAATCGGCCCTGTCACGAGCATCGGCATCGCCTATGGCGCGCAGGAGATCGACACCGTGCCGGACGAGCCGCATGACCGGCGCCTCGACTGGATCGTGACCGAGCGCGAGACGATCCGCTGCGGGTGAGCGCGTCTGGGCTCAGGTTCTGGTTCTGTCGCTTCAGCTCTTAGGCCCCGGCGATGTCATCCCGGACAAGCCGAGTACCGGCGACGATCCGGGATCCATTCCTGAGCCCATGCCGGATAGGTTCCGGAATGGGTCCCGGGTCTCCCTCCGGTCGCCCGGGACGACCCGCGCCTGTTCTAAATTTGTCGTGGGCGAGGTCAGGCACCAATCCTCGTCAGGTGCGGGCAGCGGTTGATTCCCGGCCGCTTTCGCGCCACGGAGGAGCCTCTTGCGCCTCCGGACCTGCCCCATGCGTTTTCTCTTCCTCGGTGATGTCGTCGGCCGCCCCGGGCGGGTCGCGGTGCAGGAGCGCCTGCCGCGGCTGCGTCAGCAGTGGCAGCTCGACTGCGTCGTCATCAATGGCGAGAACGCGGCCGGCGGCTTCGGCATCACCGAGGCGATCTGCGACGAATTACTGGCGGCGGGCGCCGATGCGGTGACCCTCGGCAATCACTCATGGGACCAGCGCGAGGCGCTCGTCTTCATCGAGCGGCAGGACCGGCTGGTGCGACCGGCCAATTATCCCAAGGGCACGCCCGGGCGCGGCGCGGCGGTGATCGAGGCGAGGAACGGCGCGCGTGTGCTCGTCGTCAACGTCATGGGCCGCGTCTACATGGACGCGCTGGATGACCCCTTCCAGGCGCTCGAGCGGGAGCTCTCCGCCTGCCCGCTGGGCGAGGTGGCGGATGCCGTGATCGTCGATTTCCATGCCGAGGCGACCAGCGAGAAGCAGGCGGCAGGGCACTTCCTCGACGGGCGCGCCAGTCTCGTCGTCGGCACGCACACTCATGTTCCGACCGCCGATCTGCGCATCCTGGCCTTAGGGACGGCCTATCAGTCTGACGCCGGCATGTGCGGCGACTATGATTCCGTCCTCGGCATGCAGAAGGAGGAGCCGATCCGGCGCTTCCTGCAGAAGACGCCGGGGGCCCGGCTCGAAGCCGCGACCGGAGAGGGCAGCCTGTCCGGCGTCGCCGTCGAGATCGATGACCGGACGGGCCTGGCAAAGGCCGTCTGGCCGGTCCGGTTGGGGCCGCATCTGGCGCCGGCCGCCCCGCCCTGGGACGAGGCCTGAGCGGAGCCGGACGCCGTCTTCAGGCGGCGTTGCTGCGCGCCATCAGCCCCTCGAAGGCGCTGGCCAGCGAGGCCGCTTCCCGCGAGAGCGTGGCGGCGAGGCCGAGCACCTCGCCGACGCTGCCTCCGGCCGTAGCGGCGAGCTCGCTGACGCCGCAGACGGTCTGGGCGACCTCCTGCGTGCCGACCGCCGCGAGATCGACGCTGCGGGCGATTTCCTGCGTGGCGCAGCGCTGCTGGTCGAGAGCGCTGGCGACCGTCGCGGTGGTGTCGTGCATCTGGCGGACGAAGGCGACGATGCTCTCGATCGCCTGCACCGCCTCATGGGTCGCCGCCTGCATGGCGGGCACCTGCGCGGCGATCTCGTCGGTGGCCTGGGCGGTGCGGGCCGAGAGCTGCTTCACCTCGGTGGCGACCACTGCGAAGCCGCGACCCGCTTCGCCGGCACGGGCGGCCTCGATCGTCGCGTTTAGGGCCAGCAGATTGGTCTGCGCCGCGATGGTGCGGATCATCTCGACGATCGAGCCGATGGTCTGGGCCGAGGTCGCGAGGCTCTTGACGATGACGTCCGTTTTTACGGCGGCGGCATTGGCGCTGTGGGCCATGCTGGCGGCGCGCGTCACCTCCTGGGCAACATGATCGAGCGAGACGGTGAGTTCGCTGGTGGCGCTGGCGACGCTCTGGACGTTATCGGAGGCGTCGTCCGAGGCACGGGCGGCGATCACCGCCTGTGCGCCGGTGTCCTGCACCACGGCGTTCATCGTTGCGGCCAGAGCCTCGACGCGGCTGGCACCGGAGGTTACCGCCGCGACGACCCGGCGCATGCTCGCCTGGAAGCCCTCGATCTCGGATCGCGTCTCCTCGCGCGCCTCATGCTGGAGACGGCCATAGGTTTCCAGCAGCAGCTCGAGGTCGAGCGCGGCGGCCTTGTTCAGCGCCGAGCGGGCGGCGATGCGCCGGTTGCGTTCGCGCCCCTGCCACCAGCGAAGCTTCTGCAGAGAGGCCCGGTCCAAGCCCAGCTCGATCCCGATCTGGTTGGTGACGAGCGCGTGGCCGATGGCGATGCCATGGGCCGGCACGTCATGGCGCTGCAGGGCCGAGGCGAGGCGGTGGGCGGAATCGAGGAAGGCGTCGCCGAGATCGCCCGAGGTCAGCCTGATCCAGTGGGCAAGCCTCAGCTCCCGCAGTTCGGCGATGGCGAAGGCGCGCGCGGTCTCCGGCCAGGGCGAAAACTGGGTCTGGATCTCGTCCAGCAGCGGTGGCAGGCACCGTCTGGCCTGCTCTGCATAGGGACGCAGGGCCGTCAGATCGGCTTCGCCGATCTGGAAGGCGCGAAGGCGCATCTCCTGCCCGGCGACGAGCTTGCTGTGTTGGGTGGTCATCAGTGTCCGCAGGGGGTCGGCCGGCGCTCGGCGCCGCAGTCGTCTGTGTGCCTGCAGTATGGCCGGGCTGACTTAACGTCGGGTTGCCGTGGTCGCATGAATCCGACCCTATCCCGCGTTTCGCGCAGCGGCGGCTCTCGCTTGCGTGGCGGCGAAGGCGGCGCCTATAAGGCGCGCAATGCCCGCCGGGACGCGCCAAGCCCCGCCGCGGGGCCGGAAACACCAGAAGGCAGCAGAGGTTCGGGTTCCATGGCCGGTCATTCCCAGTTCAAGAACATCATGCATCGCAAGGGCAAGCAGGATGCCGTGCGGGCCAAGCTGTTCTCGAAGCTCGGGCGCGAGATCACCGTTGCCGCCAAGATGGGCATGCCCGACCCGGCCATGAATCCTCGCCTGCGCATGGCGGTGCTCGCCGCGCGGGCCGAAAACATGCCCAAGGACAACATCCAGCGCGCCATCAACAAGGCCGCCGGTGGCGAGGGCGACAATTACGACGAGGTCCGTTACGAGGGCTACGGCCCGGGCGGAGCGGCCGTCATCGTCGAGGCGCTGACCGACAACCGCAACCGCACCGCGTCCGCCGTCCGCTCCTACTTCACCAAGGCGGGCGGGGCGCTGGGCGAAAGCAACTCGGTGTCCTTCATGTTCAACCGCGTCGGCGAGATCAGCTATCCGCCTGAGGCCGGCGACGCCGACAAGATCATGGAGGCGGCGATCGAGGCCGGCGCCGACGACGTCATCTCCGACGAGAACGGCCACACGATCCTGTGCGCCTTCGACGCGCTGAACGAGGTCTCGAAGGCGCTGGAAGCGGCGCTGGGCGCGCCGGCCTCGGCCAAGCCGGTCTGGCGGCCGACGACCACGGCCCCGCTCGACGAGGAGAAGGCCGCCTCGATGATGAAGCTGATGGAAGCGCTCGACAATGACGACGACGTCCAGAACGTCTTCGCCAATTACGAGATCTCCGACGAGGTGATGGCGAAGCTGGGCTGAGTAAGCCTGTCTCTCTCAGCCCTCATCCTGAGGAGCCGTGAAACGGCGTCTCGAAGGATGCTCCAGATGATGCCGGAGCCTCCTGGACCATCCTTCGAGACGCGCCTGCGGCGCTCCTCAGGATGAGGGCTGAGGGATAGATGCGGCGGCGCTACCGCCCCACGAATCCGTCCCACAGCGGCAGGCTGACCAGCGCGCTCAGGAAGATCACCGCATAGGCGATGCGGCGGAAGGTGGCCTCATTGGCGAGGCGGAAGCCATGGGTGCCGGCCCACATGCCGGCGCCATAGGCGGCGAAGAGCGGCAGCGCCATCAGCAGCGCCGACAGTGTCAGTATGCCCTTCCACCACAGGATGGTGCCGGAGATCAGCGTCGAGCAGCCGAAGAACGTCTGCAAATTGGCGCGGGTCTTGTGGCGGTCGTTGCGCTGGGCACCGAGCCAGAACACGGCGAGCGGCATGCCGCCGATCGAGGCCATGCCGTTGAACAGCCCCGACAGCACGCCGACCCCAAGGGAGAGCGGGATTCCCGGCCGGCCGTGATAGCGCCAGCCCGAGGCCATCAGCGCGACCGCGGCGAAGATCAGCCCGGCGAGGATCCAGCGCATCGTCTCGCGGTCGAGCCAGATCAGGAGCCAGATGCCGGCCGGCAGCGCCAGCGTCGCGGTCAGCAAGAGCGGCGCCACCTCGCGCCATTCGGCGTGCTTGGCGTTGCGCAGCGCGATCGGCAGGGCGAAGGGCGCGTCGATGCACCAGATCAACCCGAGCGCCGCGACCGGGCCGATCACCATCGAGGCCAGCGGCATGAACACCATGGCGAAGCCGAATCCGGTGAAGCCGCGCACGAGCCCGCCGAGCAGCGTCGCCAGCAGTAGGACGGCGAGCCCGCTCGGCGAGACGGCGGGAAACAGGAAGGCCAGGAGATCGGTCATGCCGTCCGAGGGGAAGCGCAGGGTTTTGCGAGGAGTGATGCCTCGCACCAACAGCCTGGCGGCGGCCGCGACAACCCCCGTCCGCGTGATACGACCGATGCACGCCGTTCATCGACGGCGGGGACGGGAAGGAATCCTTAGGGTGCCGCATGGAACAAAGCGTGTCCAAGGTTTAGGCTGCGCCCGACATGAACCCACCGATTCGCATTCTCGGCATCGATCCCGGCCTCCGGAAGACGGGCTGGGGCGTCATCGTCTCGGAGGGGAGCAAGATCGGTTTCGTCGCCTGCGGCTGTGTCGAGAGCGAGAGCGGGCTGTCGCTGGCGGAGCGGCTGCGCCAGCTCCATGACGGGCTCAGCCGCGTCGTGCGCGCCCATGCGCCGGACGAGGTCGCGGTCGAGGAGACCTTCGTCAACCGCGATCCGCAATCGGCGCTGAAGCTCGGCCAGGCGCGCGGCGTCGCGCTGGTGGTGCCGGCACTGGCGGGGCTCGATGTGGCGGAATATGCCGCCAACCTCGTCAAGAAGACGGTGGTCGGCGTCGGCCATGCCGACAAGAAACAGGTCCAGATGATGATCCGCGTGCTGCTGCCCAAGGCGGAGACCTCCTCCGCCGATGCGGCCGATGCGCTGGCGGTGGCGATCTGCCACGCCCAGCACCGCGGCATGCGCGCGCTGGTCGCGCAGATGCGGGCGGGGTGAGGGGCAATGATCGGGAAGCTCAAGGGGATCGTCGATTCCTATGGCGAGGATCATGTCATCCTCGACGTGCAGGGCGTCGGCTATGTCGTGCAGTGCTCGTCGCGGACGCTGCAGCGGCTGGCGAAGCCTGGCGAGGCGGCGGTGCTGTCGATCGAGACGCATGTGCGCGAGGATGCGATCCGGCTCTACGGCTTCCTCTCCGACAATGAGCGGGACTGGTTCCGGCTGATGCAGATGGTGCAGGGCGTCGGCGCCAAGGTCGCGCTGGCCATCCTCTCGACCTTCGAGCCCGGCGCGCTCGCGACCGCGATCGCCACAGGCGACAAGGCGGCGGTGGCGCGCGCGCCCGGCGTCGGCCCGAAGCTGGCGCAGCGCCTCTGCGCCGAACTGAAGGACAAGGCGCCGGCCTTCGGCCATGTCGATCCGGGCGTCGCGCAGCTCGCCGGCGCGCTCCAGGACAAAAAACTGCCGCAGCCGGTGGCGGACGCCGTCTCGGCGCTCGCCAATCTCGGCTATCCGCAGGCGCAGGCCGTGGCCGCTGTGGCGGCGGCCGCGCGTGAGGCCGGCGAGGGGGCAGGGACGGCGCAGCTGATCAAACTCGGCCTGCGGGAGCTGGCGAAGTGAGCGATCCCAAACGCCCCGGCCTGCTCTCCGCCGAGAAGCGCGACGACGACGCCGAGTCCTCGCTGCGGCCGCTGTCGCTGTCGGATTTCACCGGACAGGCGGCGGCGCGGGCCAATCTCCAGGTCTTCATCGAGGCGGCCAAGAGCCGCGGCGATGCGCTCGACCATGTGCTGTTCGTCGGCCCGCCCGGGCTCGGCAAGACGACGCTGGCGCAGATCGTGGCGCGGGAGCTCGGCGTCAATTTCCGCTCGACCTCGGGGCCGGTCATCGCCAAGGCCGGCGATCTCGCGGCGCAGCTGACCAATCTCGAAGAGCGCGACGTGCTCTTCATCGACGAGATCCACCGGCTCAATCCGGCGGTGGAGGAAATCCTCTATCCGGCGATGGAGGACTACCAGCTCGACCTGATCATCGGCGAGGGGCCGGCCGCGCGCTCGGTCAAGATCGACCTGCCCAAGTTCACGCTGGTCGGCGCCACCACCCGCGCCGGGCTGCTGACGACGCCGCTGCGCGACCGTTTCGGCATTCCGATCCGTTTGCAGTTCTACACGGTCGAGGAACTGCAGGGCATCGTCGCGCGCGGGGCCCGCGTGCTCGGCGTGCCGATGTCGGATGACGGCGCCAACGAGATCGCCCGGCGCTCGCGCGGCACGCCGCGCATCGCCGGCCGCTTGCTGCGGCGGGTGCGGGACTTTGCCATCGTCGACGGCGACGCCATCGTGACGCGCAAGGTCGCGGACAAGGCGCTGAAGCTGCTCGATGTCGACGCCATCGGCCTCGACCAGATGGACCGGCGTTATCTCACCACGGTGGCGATCAATTTTGGCGGCGGGCCGGTTGGGATCGAGACCATCGCCGCCTCGCTCTCGGAGCCGCGCGACGCGATCGAGGAAATCATCGAGCCCTTCCTTCTCCAGCAGGGCTTCATCCAGCGCACGCCGCGCGGCCGCATCCTGACGCCGCACGCCTTCCGGCATCTCGGCCTGCCCGAGCCGACGCGGGAGGGGGCGCAGTTCGGGCTGTTCGGCGACGAGGAGGCGTGAGTTGGCGGATCGCCGCCACGGCCTTATCTTCGCAGGCAGGAGGGCCCGGCGATGGCAGTGAAGCTTCCCCCTGATATCGCGGAGCTGGTAACCGCCCGGGTCGAGAGTGGCGACTTCGCCAGCCCCGAGGAGGTGCTGCGAGCGGCAATGGCGCCCTGGATTGCGCGCGAGCAAGCGCGTGCTGCCACCCTCGACGAACTGCGCGCCAAGATCGCCGAAGGGGATTCGGACCCGACGGATGTGACGCCGGACGAGATTCGGGACCATCTCGACCGCGTCGCCGCATCCCTGCAGAGACAAGGCCCGAATGCCGCTTGATCTGGTCTATTCGGGACGGGCACGGTCCGATCTCGAGGCCATTCTTCGCTATATTGCCCGGGACAATCTGCCAGCGGCGCGCCGATGGGTGGCCGCGATCGAGCGCCAATGCCTGCAATTGCGCTCCTTTCCCGAGATGGGTGTCGAGCGGGCCGACCTTTCGGCCGGACTGCGCATTCTGCCCTACCGGCGGGCCGTGATTGCGTACCGCGTCCTTGGGAGCCGCGTCAGGATCGTCAGGGTGCTGTATGGCGGGCAGGACTATGCCGCGCTGATGGAGAGCTGAACGACATGAACCTCACGAGACGGTCTGTGCCGCCGTTCCTGGCCGCGACGGCCGGGCTGATCATCGCGGCGACGCTCTCAGGCGGTGCCCTTGCCGCCCCCGCCGGTCCCGAGACGCCGGTGCGCGAAGCCTATGCCATCACCACCCGCCAGCTCGCCGGCTCCGGTGGCAAGCCCGTCGCGGCGCCCTGGCAGAAGCCGCATCGCGACCGGCTGATGAGCCGCGAACTCGCCGCCCTGTTCGCGCGCGACGAGCTCTATCAGGAGGAAGCCGGCGAGATGGGCCATCTCGGGGCCGACCCCTTCCTCAGCGGGCAGGACGGCGAGATCAAGAATCTGAAGGTCAGCGTCACCGTGCCCCCCGCCGGGGGAAAGGCGCAGGTCACGGCCTCCTTCCGCAGCTTCAAGCAGCCAGTCAGCGTGCGCTTCCGCATGGTGGAGGAGGGCGGCGCCTGGAAGATCGACGACATCGTCAACCGGGTCGAAGGGCAGGACTATGCGGTGCGCGATCTGCTGTCGCAGCCCTATGAGTGCGGCTCCTTCATGAAGAAGCCCTGTAAGCGGTAGAGCTCACAGGGCTCCGGGTATCGAGCGTCGCGAGCTCAGCGCGCGAATTTGGACCGCTGCATGGCCGAGCGCTGGCCGGCATGGTCGAGCGCGCCTGACGGTGCCGCTCTGGGGTTAACGATCGGCTTCATGCCATCGTCGCCGGTATGGCTGAGGGGCCGCTGCAGCGCCTCTTGGCGCATCTTCATCGCCATGGCTTTGCGGGCCAGCGAGCGCTGACTCGGCTGGCGCAGCTTCTCGGCCCGGCGGGTCTGTTCGGCGCCGACGCGCTTGAGCGCGACTGTCAAAGCATCAGCCTTGGCTTTGGTGCCGACGTTTCCGCCAGAGGCGACGGTCGCTTTCGGATCCGATTTACCGCGCATCTCGCGCCGCTGCTGACGCGCGATGCCACGGGCCCGGTCACGCCGCTCGCGGAGGTTCTTCGCGAGATCGACCAGCTCTCCATCCGGCACCGTCGCGATGATGCGGCTGCGCGTGCGGGCGACGAGGTCCCATTCCCCTTTGTCGAGAACGCGTTCGAGCTGTTTGGTCGAGAGCGACATGCGGGCTGTCCTTTTCTTCTGGTTGCATCGCACTTGAGCAACCCTCGATCGAACAAGGCTGTTCCGTGGCGCGACGGTTTGTCCGCCGGGGCTATGCCGGCCGCGCCGTCCCCGCTAATCCTCCCGGTCCCGCAATCGGCCGCAGAACGCCATGACCGCCTCCCACAGCCTCTCCGTCCGCGTCTATTACGAGGACACGGATTTCTCCGGCGTCGTCTACCACGCCTCCTATCTGCGCTTCATGGAGCGCGGGCGCACCGAGCTGATCCGGTCCCTCGGGGTCGAGCAGCGGGAACTCTTCGACGGCGAGACGGCGCTGGGTTTCGCGGTGCGCCGCATGACGATCGATTTCCTGCGCCCGGCCGTGATGGACGATCTGCTGACGGTCGAGACGGTGTCGGTCGCGGCACGGGGCGCGACGATGGATGTCGAACAGCGCGTGCTGCGCGGGGAGGAAGTGCTCGTCACGGCCCAGGTCAAGGTCGCCTGCGTCGGCGGAGGCCGGGCGCGGCGCATTCCCGACGGCCTGCGCCGGCGCCTGGGGATCGCGGATTGAGGGCTGATCGACGCGCCCGCCGCGCCATGTTAGCGCTCGTCACATGAGCTGGAAACGCGACAAGCCCGAGGCGCCGCCGCGCGGCTACCATCACGGCAATCTCAAGGAAGAGCTGGTGCGCGCCGCGCTGGGCCTGATCCGCGAGAAGGGGGCCAACGGCTTTACCTTCGCGGAAGCAGCCCGCCTCGCCGGCGTGAGCCCGGCCGCGCCCTACCGGCATTTCCGCGACCGCGACGAGCTTCTGGCGGATGTCGCGACGCGCGGCTTCGTCCTGTTCGAGGCGGCGCTGGCGCGGGCCTGGGACCAGGGCCGGCCCGATCCGCAGGCCGCCTTTCATCGGCTGGGGCTGGCCTATCTCGCCTTCGCCCATGACGAGCCGGCCTATTATGCGGTGATGTTCGAGGCGGGCGTGCCTCTCGATGCCAGCCCCGAGCTGCGCGCGGCGGCCGACCGCGCCTTCCAGGGGCTGCGCGCGGCCTCGGAGGCTCTGATCGCGCTGCTGCCCGCCGGCAACCGCCCGCCGGCCCTGATGATGGCGCTGCATGTCTGGTCGATGTCGCATGGCGTCGCCGCGCTGTTCGGCCGGGCCGATGGCGGGCGCCGCCCGCTGCCGATGTCGGCGGCCGAGCTGCTGGAGGCCGGCATGCTGATCTATCTGCAGGGGCTGGGGATCAATTCCGACAAAGATCCGAAGCCATGACTGAAGTCACGGATTCCCAGATCGACGAAGCGATTCTCTCCGAGCTCGGGCCGCGCTCACTTAAAACCGCCCGGATTGTCGTTAGGGTCGGTGAGCTGTTTAACGAAGCGGATCAGGCCTTTCTCGACAGGGTCGAGGCGCGTATCGGTGTGTTGATCGAAGCAGGGCGAGTGCGCTTATTTGGTCGTCTGGCAGATTGGCGCTGTAGCGAACTTGCCTTGATGCCGCCCGACGCGTGATTGCCCATCGTGCGCCGCTCCCATCGAAGCGCTTTTGATTGTCCAGCCCTCTGAATGCTCAATCTTGACAAGCGGACCGCCGTCCCCCATTTATGTAAATGTGATTTACATTCACGCTTTGTCAGGGTGAGGGACCAATGCCGATCGTCGAGAAGCTCGATGAATATGGGAAGGGAGCCTGGATCGCCTTCGCGGTTCTCGGCTTCGTCGTGTTCTGGCCTCTGGGTCTGGCGACCCTGGCCTTTCTGTTCTGGAGTGGACGCATGGGTTGCGGAATGAGCGGTGCCGACCGCTACGAACACAGGATGAACCGTCTGCAGAGCAAGATGGAGCGCCTGAAGGAACGCATGGGCGGCCGCCACGGCGGCTTCGGTGGCGGCTGGGGCGGCGGGCCGTCCAGCGGCAACCGCGCCTTCGACGAGTACCGCGCCGAGACCCTGCGCCGCCTCGAGGAGGAGCAGAAGGAGTTCCAGGATTTTCTGGGCCGGCTGCGCATGGCCCGCGACAAGGCCGAGTTCGACCAGTTCATGGCCGCCCGTCGCGGCGAGAACCCCGAGCCGCAGGCCAGCGCCGGCTGACGCTCCCCACCGACGTCACGCATCGAAGCGCCCGTCCCGGGACAAAGGGGCGGGCGTTATTGCGCATGCGGAAGCGCGCGCTCCCTTTCTCAGCGTCCGTCAGGCGCGGGCGACCCAACCGCGCCAGGTGAAGGCGGCGTAGAACATCGCAATGTCGGAAAACCCTGCATCGCGAAGAATGTGTTCGTCCTCGACCGGGTCGAGGAGGTTCAAATGCGCATCAACCGCAGCGCGCGCCGAGGCCGCCTGGGCGGGATCGGCGCCCGCTGTGACCGCATAGGCGGCGTACCGCGACAGCCATCTCGGTCGTGACGCCGGCTCCTGCGGGAAGCTGCTATGGGCGGCGACGAATGGCGCACCGGGCTTGAGCCTGGCGTGGATGGCTCGCGTCGTGCGCAGGCGCTCGGCCGCATCGAGGAAATGCAGGGTCAGCAGGCAGGTGGCCGCATCGAAGGGCCCGGCCGGCGCATCGTCGATATAGCCATGCACCAGTTCGATGCGCGGCATCAGCGGCCCGAGCGTCTTGCCGGCCAAGTCGAGCATGGGCTGGGACGGATCGACGCCGACGAAGCTCCAATCGGGCTGTGCCCGTGCCAGCGAACCGAGCTCGAGCCCGCCGCCCGCGCCCAGCACCAGCACGCGTGCCGAGGCGGGTGCGTTCTCGGCAAGCAGGACGGCCGTCATGCGGTGCAGCGCCTCGAGGCCGGGAACGAAACGCGGCGGGCCTTCGGCGTAGTGGGCGATGGCTTCCGGATCTTTGAAGCTGTCGGTGGCGTTGCGGATAGGCTGGATGCATGCGTTCGTCATGGGCAGGAACCTTCGGGGTGTGCGCGAAGCGCAAGACGCGCACGGAAATCGGCGTGCAGCGTTGCGAGCGTGATGGTGCCGAGACGCGCGAGCAGCATGGCCTCGGCCTCGCGGAAACTGTCCGCAAGCGCCGCGTTGACCGCCTGTTCGACGAGGCAGGAGGGCGCTTCGGTTCGGTGACCGATCGCGAGCAGCTCGCGTTCGCCGAGCGCTTCATGAATGTCGCGCAGCGTGATGTCGGCGAGGTCGCAGGCCAGAGCCCAGCCGCCGCCATGGCCCTTCCCCGAGCGGACATAGCCGCGCTGGCGCAAGCCGGCCATGATCCGCCGGATGACGACCGGGTTGGTCTGCATGATGCGGGCGAGGTTTTCGGACGTGACGGGCTCGTCGCGCCCCGCCATATGCAGCAGGACGTGGAGAAGGCCCGACAGGCGGCTGTCTCTTTTCATGTAACTTTGGTAATTACATGATGCGGAGAAGGCAAGGCTCTCCGATGAAACGCGGGGGAGATCGCTGCATCCTTGCTCATCGAAACCCGGTCCAGCGCCGGCGTATACCCGGCATTAACCTTGCTGGAGGCTTAACTCCATCGCGAGCATGCGTTTCGCAGGAAACCCCCTTTGCGCCCATCTTTCGCCGGATTCGAAGGCGATTGAAGGCCACGGCATTTCCCCGGATCGCGGATCGGGCGGCGTCGCGGGGTCACCCACGGCGCGTGTGGCGGGGCGTTGGCTGGGCGACCGGTCCGAGCCGCCTGGCAGAAGGATAACAGGATGAACCCCGCCGACGTCGCGCAGGCCGCGCCGCAGATCGACATGTCGTTCTGGTCCCTGTTCTGGCACGCCCATATTGTCGTGAAGCTGGTGATGCTCGGGCTGATCGGCGCCTCGGTCTGGTGCTGGTCGATCATCATCGACAAGACGCTGCTTTACCGCCGCACGAGGCGCGACATGGATGCCTTCGAGGAGGTGTTCTGGTCCGGCCGCTCGCTCGAGGAACTCTATCGCGAGCTGGCCGCCCGGCCGGCCACCGACATGGCCGCCGTCTTCGTCGCGGCCATGCGCGAATGGAAGCGGTCTTTCGAGAATGGCGGGCGCTCCGTCGCCAGCCTGTCGCAGCGCATCGACAAGGTGCTCGACGTGACCATCCAGCGCGAGACCGAGCGGTTGGAATCGAAGCTGCTCGTGCTCTCGACCATCGCCTCGGCCGCGCCCTTCATCGGCCTGTTCGGCACGGTCTGGGGCATCATGCATTCCTTCACCGCCATCGCGGTCTCCAAGAACTCCTCGCTCGCCGTCGTGGCGCCCGGCATCGCCGAGGCGCTGTTCGCGACCGCGATCGGCCTCTTCGCCGCGATTCCGGCGCTGATGGCCTACAACAAGCTGCAGGCCGAGGTCGCCAAGGCCTCGGGCCGTCTGGAAGCCTTCGCCGACGAGTTCTCCGCGATCCTGTCGCGGCAGATCGACGAGCGGCTGGCGGCATGAGGGGCTGACACCATGGGCATGTCCGCAGCATCCGGCGCGAAGTCGGGCGGCCGCCGCGGCCGCCGCGGGCGCAGGCACGCCGCCATCGCCGAGATCAACATGACGCCGTTCATCGACGTCATGCTGGTGCTCCTGATCATCTTCATGGTCGCGGCGCCGCTGATCGCGACGGGCGTTCCGCTCGACCTGCCGCAGACCGGCGCCAAGCCGATCAATGTCGACCAGAAGCCGATCACCATCGCCATCGACGGCAAGGGCCAGATCTTCCTGCAGGACCAGCCGACGCTGGAGCCGGATCTGGTGACCAAGCTGCAGGGGCTGGCGAAGCAAGGCTTCGACGAGCGCATCTATGTGCGGGGCGACCGCATGGTCGATTACGGCCGGGTCGCCTCGGTAATGTCGACGATCACGTCGGCGGGCTTCAAGCGGGTCGCGCTCGTCACCGAGCCGGCCGCGCGCTGAGCGGGATGAAAGCGGAGAACACGACGCGGTGAAGCTCTCCTCCGAACCGGGCATGGTGGTGTCGGCGCTCGGCCACGCGACGTTTCTCGTCGCGGGGCTGCTGGCGTTCTCCGCCCCTGCGCCGTTGCCGGACAATGAGGAGGCGATCGCCGTCGAGATGGTCGATGCGAGTGCGCTCAACCAGGTGACGCGCGGCGAGCGCAAGGCCGAGAAGGTGCAGGAGCAGCCGCTCCAGCGCGCCGAGCGCAAGCAGGAGATCGTCGAGCGCAAGGAGGAGGGCGAGGCCAAGCAGGATGCGCCCGCCCCGCCGAGCCGCCCGGCCGAACTCAAGACCGCGGAGGACAATGCCGCTGCACCGCTGCCGCCCTCGCGGGCCGCCAATCTGCCCAAGCCCGAGGTGAAGCCTCCGGAGCCGGTCAAGCAGCCGACGCAAAAGAGCGGGCCGAGCGCCGCCGAGATCGCGGAGCAGAAGCGCGAGGAACTGGCCAAGCTCGCCGAAGAGGCCGAGCTCGCCAGCAAGGCGAAGCAGGCCGAGGAGGCCGCGAGGGCCGCCGCGAAGGCGAAGGCTGAAGCCGAGGCGAATGCCCGTGCAGAAGCTGCGGCCAAAGCGAAAGCCGAAGCGCTGGCCAAGGCCGAAGCCGAAAAGGCCGCCAAGGAGAAGGCGGAGGCCGCTGCCAAGGCGAAAGCCGAGGCCGAAGCGAAGGCCAAGATCGCAGCCGCCGCGAAGGCCAAGCAGGAGGCCGAAGCCAAGGCCAAGCGCGAGATGGAGATCGCCAAGAACTTCAATCCGAGCGACATCTCCAAGCTGCTCCAGTCGAAGGAGCAGGCCCAGTCGACCGGCTCGGCCGCGCCGCAGGTCAACCGCACGGCGTCGCTCGGCACCGAACGGGGCTCCTCGCAGAAGCTCAGCCCTTCGCTGCGCGGCCAGCTCATCGGCATCATCCAGGACCAGCTGATGAAGTGCTGGAACGTGCCGATCGCGCTCGCCAATGCGCGTGGCGCCGTTGTGCCGCAGGTGCGGATGAAGCTCGCCGCGGACGGCTCGCTGCTTGCGCCGCCGGGCGTGGTGAATTCCTCCTCCGACCCCCTCTTCGCGGTCTCAGCCAGTTCGGCCCTGACCGCCACCCGCCGCTGCGCGCCGTTGCGCATTCCGGCTCAATTCGCCGCCTATTACGACGACTGGCGCGACGTCATCGTCAATTTCGACGCAAGGGACGTGCTGTGACCCTGATCGACCGCAATCCTCTTCCGCTGCTGCCGGCTGCGCCCTCGCGCCGCAGGCTGCTCGCGCTCGCCGGCGCCTCGCTGCTCGTGCCGGCCGCGGCGCGTGCCGAACTCGTCATCGACCTCCGCGGCGGCACCTTCCAGCCGCTGCCGATCGCCATCGCCGATTTCGGCGGCGAGGGCGGGGTGCTGGTCTCGGGCGTGATCGGCAACAATCTCAGGCGCTGCGGCTATTTCGCGCCGATCGACAAGGCGCGCCATCCCGACAAGAACCCGCCCTTCGACGCCGTGCCGGACTTCAATTCCTGGAAGGCGGCGGGCGTGCAGGCGCTGGTGACGGGGCGCGTCTCGCGCGACGGCTCCGGCCGGATCAAGGCCGAGTTCCGGCTCTGGGACGTGACGACCGGCACGCAGACCGACGGCCAGCAGTATTTCACCGACCCGAACAACGCCCGGCGCGTCGGCCATATCATTTCCGACGCGATCTACACCAAGATCACCGGCGTCGGCGGCTTCTTCGACACCCGCGTCGTCTTCGTCGACGAATCCGGCCCGAAGGAGAACCGCCGGAAGCGGCTGGCCATCATGGATCAGGACGGGGCGAATGTCCGCTACCTGACCGACGGCTCGATCTCCGTGGTGACGCCGCGCTATTCGCCCGTGTCGCAGGAGGTGACCTACATGTCGCAGCGGCTCGGCGAGCAGCCGCGCGTGCATGTGCTCAACATCGAGACCGGGCAGCGCCAGATCGTCGGGAATTTCCCGGACATGACCTCGAGCCCGCGTTTCGCCCCGAACGGGGCGCGCATCGCGCTCAGTCTGCAGCAGGGCGGCAACGCCAATCTCTATGCCATCGACATCGGCTCGCGCACGACGATGCGGCTGACCTCGACCGGGGCGATCGACACTTCGCCCTCCTATTCGCCCGACGGCACGCAGATCGTCTTCGAGAGCGACCGCGGCGGCTCTCAACAGCTCTATCTCATGGGGGCCGGGGGCGGGGAGGGCAAACGCCTCTCCTTCGGCCAGGGCTCCTACTCGCAGCCGAGCTGGTCGCCGCGCGGCGACCTGATCGCCTTCACCAAGCGCGGCGGTGGCGGCTTCGCCATCGGCGTGATGCGCCCGGACGGCTCGGGCGAGCGGCTGCTGACCGAGGGCTTCCACAACGAGGCGCCGAACTGGGCGCCCAACGGCCAGTACATCATGTTCTTCCGCGATCCCGGCGGCCAGTCCGGCGGCAAGCTCTACATGGTGGACATCACCGGCCGCGTCGAAGTGCCGGTGCCGACGCCCGCCTTCGCCTCCGACCCGACCTGGTCGCCGCTGCTCACGGCGGCGCGCTGAGGCGCGGCGGGTTTCAGCCCGCCGCCTCGCCCCCGACGAGGGTGAAGCCCTCGTCGATCCAGCCCGTGACGCCGCCGGCCATGATCTTCACGGGCCGGCCCAGTTCTGCGAGGCGCAGGGCGGCCTTGGCCGCACCGTTGCAATGCGGGCCGGCGCAATAGGTCACGAAGAGCGTGTCCTGCGGCCAGTCTTCCAGCTTCGAGCGCACGATCTTGCCCACCGGCAGGTTGATCGCCCCGTCGACATGGCCGCGGGCGAAAAGCGCCGGGCTGCGGACGTCCAGCAGCACGAAGTCCGGCTGCTTCGACAGGGCGTCGTGAACATCCCAGCAATCGGTCTCGAAGGTGAACTCGGCGGCGAAATGCGCGCGGGCGAGATCGCTCGGCGCGGCGGGGACGGCGGTGACGGTGGTGGTGGTCATGTGGTGGGCTCCTGGTGACCCGCTCATCTCGCAAACCGGCACGCCCTCTTGCAATTGGCGCAAATGACAGAGTACGGGCAGATCATGCCAAACACGACCGGTCCCCTCGTCGTCGCGCTGCTCTATGACGGACTCTGCACCTTCGAGTTCGGCATCGTGGCCGAGATCTTCGGTCTGTCGCGCCCGGAGATGGGCGAGGGCTGGTACCGCTTCGCCAACTGCGCGGTCGAGGACGGGCCGTTGCGGGCGCATGGCGGCTTCCTGCTGACGCCGCAGCACGGCCCGGAGCTGATCGGCGAGGCCGATCTCATCGTCGTGCCGGGATGGAAGGGGGCCGACCATCCGGTTCCCGAGGCACTCTGCGAGCGCCTGCGCAGGGCTCACGAGCGCGGTGCGCGGCTCGTCTCGATCTGCTCGGGCGCTTTCGTGCTGGCGGCGACGGGCCTGCTCGACGGCGGTGTGGCGACGACGCATTGGCGTTATGCCGAGGCGCTGCGCGCGCGCCATCCGACCATAGCGATCGACGATGCCTCGCTCTACCGGGCACAGGGACGGATCTTCACCTCGGCGGGCAGCGCCGCCGGCATCGACCTGCTGATCGAGATCGTGCGGCAGGATTTCGGGGCCGAGGCGGCCAACTCCGTCGCGCGGCGCCTGGTGATGCCGGCCCATCGCACCGGCGGCCAGGCGCAGTTCCTGGAGCGGCCGGTGGCCCGCCACCGCCATGCCGAGATCGCGCCGCTGCTCGACAGGATCCGGGCGAAGCTGGATGCGCCCTGGAGCACGGCCGAGATGGCGGCGTCGTGCCGGATGAGCCTGCGGACCTTTCTGAGGCGGTTCCAGGACGCCACCGGCTCGTCGCCGGGCGACTGGCTGATCGGCGAACGGGTGGAAGAGGCGAAGCGTCTGCTGCTGGATGGCAAGCTCGGCGCCCAGGAGATCGCATTGGCGGTCGGGATGGGCACGCCGGACACGCTGCGCCATCATTTCCGCAGGAGGGTCGGCATCAGCCCGCTGGAGTACCGGGCGCGCTTCGTCTCGGGGGCGCAGGAGCGCGTGGCGACCGCAGCGCAGATGCTCGGGACTGTGCCTCCGATGCCACAACCGAGCCGCGAATCCCCGATCGCAGGGATTGATTAACCATATGCCGCAATGCCGCCACTTCGCCTTGATCTGGCAAGGTCTCGTTTAGGTTGACGCTTCATTGATGCCTGCAAGTGCATCTCATCCCTTGTCCGTCGTCGTCGAGACACGCGCCTCGCCAAGTTCGAACGCCCGGAGTTCATCATGCTCGCCACCCTCTTTGCCGGCGGCCGCGCCGTCCGTTTCGCCGCCGCCATCGCCGCCTCGCTCGCGCTCGGCGCCTGCGCCAACAATCAGAACGCCGACGGCAGCGGCTTCGGCGCCGGCGGCGCCGCGACCCCGGGCAGCGCCCAGGATTTCGTCGTCAATGTCGGCGACCGCGTCTTCTTCGAGACCGACTCCACCGACCTGACGCCGACGGCCGTCGCCACGCTCGACAAGCAGTCGGCCTGGCTGCAGCGCTATCCGCGCTACACCTTCGTGGTCGAGGGCCATGCCGACGAGCGCGGCACCCGCGAATACAACTTCTCGCTCTCTGCGCGCCGCGCCCAGACCGTGCGCGACTACCTCGCCTCGCGCGGCATCCAGGGCAACCGCATGCGCATCGTCAGCTACGGCAAGGAGCGTCCGGTCGCGGTCTGCAACGACATCTCCTGCTGGTCGCAGAACCGTCGCTCGGTCACGGTTCTGGACGGCGCCGGCGGCGGCGTCTGACCCCCGGTTGCTATCCGTCGTCTTCGGGGCCGGCACCTTCCTTTTCGGAACGGTGTCGGCCCTTTCATATTTTGGCCGTGGTCGCAGCGTGTTATAGCGACGCATCCCCACTCCAACCCGGTTCCCGACGCATGCTGCGAATCCATGCTCCCGCCTGGAAGATCCGCTCCGGCCTGGCCGCCCTGGCCATGGGTACGGCGATCTCCTGCCTGAGCCTGCCCGCCTCGGCGCAGGACGCCGCCGATCTCGTCGTGCGCACCTCGCGGATGGAGAACCAGATCCGCCAGCTCTCCGGCCAGATCGAGCAGCTTCAGTTCGAGAACCGCCGCCTCAGCGAGCAGCTGCGCAAGTTCCAGGAAGATGTCGAATTCCGCCTGAACGAGCGGGGCGGCGGCCGTGCGCCGGCCGCGGCTGCGCCCGGGGGCGCGGCTCCGGCTGCCGGCGCTCAGCGCCCGCAGCGGCGCAGCGACGCCTTCGATCCGAGCACGCAGGTCGGCGCCGCCGGCGCGCCGCGCCCGCTCAATGGCGGCATCGGCGGGATCATCGAGGAAGAGTTTGCCAATGACGGCAGCGGGCAGGGCCCGCTCGACCTGCAGGGCGTCGGCCGCGGCGTGCCGGGTGGCGCGCTGCCGCAGCCGGCCCCACGCGGGGCCAGCGTGGCGGCCGCCAGCGGCCCGGCCACCGCGAAGGAAGCCTACGACGCCGCCTATGCCGCGATCCTGCGCAAGGAATACGAGCAGGCCGAGATGGGCTTCCGCCAGTTCCTGCAGAGCTTTCCGCGCGACCGCCTCGCCATCGACGCGACCTACTGGCTGGGCGAGAGCTATCTCCAGCGCAAGCGCTACCGCGAGGCGGCCGAGCAGTTCCTGAAAGTCAGCAGCGACGCCCCGCGCTCGGCCAAGGCGCCCGAGAGCCTGCTGCGCCTCGGAATCGCGCTGAACGGCCTCGGCGCGCGTGACCAGGCCTGCGCGACCTATGCCAAGGTCGGCGTCGACTATCCCAGCGCGCCCAATTCGGTGCGGCAGGGCGTGGAGCGCGAGCGCCGCCGCTCGGGCTGCGCTTGAGCGCCGTCGAGCCGCTTTCCAGCGATCATCCCCCTCTCGGGGCGCGCGAGGCGAGTGAGCTGTTCGCCGACCTCGCAGCCGAAGACCGCCTTCTCGTCGCCGTCTCCGGCGGACCGGATTCGGTTGCGCTGCTCTCCCTGCTGACCGAGTGGTCGCGCGAGCCCGGTCGTCCCGCTGTCATGGCGGCGACGGTCGACCATGGGCTGCGTGCCGCTTCGGCCGGCGAGGCCGTCGCCGTCGCCGCTCTCTGCGCCCGCCTCGGTGTTCCTCATCGCATCCTGCGCTGGGAGGGAGACAAGCCTTCCAGCCGGCTTCAGGAACGCGCCCGTGCCGCGCGCTACGCCCTGCTGGCGCAGGAGGCGGAGCGTCTCGGCGGCGCCGTGCTCGTGACCGCCCATACACTCGACGACCAGGCCGAGACGCTGCTGATGCGGATGGCGCGTGGTTCCGGCCCCTCGGGCCTCGCGGGGATGCGCCGCCGCGCGGTCTGGCACGGCACGGTTTTGGTCCGGCCTCTGCTGGGCGTGCCCAAGGCGCGTCTCGTCGCGACGGCACAGGCGCGCGGCTTGTCTTTCGTCACGGATCCGAGCAATGGCGATCCGCGGTTCGCGCGGGCGCGCTGGCGCGCCCTGGCGCCGCTGCTCGCCGGCGAGGGGCTGGATGCGGAACGCCTGTCGCTGCTGGCCGGGCGGCTGGCGCGTCTCGACGAGGCGGTCGCCGCGCGGGCGGACGCCGTTGCCGCCGCGCTGCTGTCGGCCGAGCCGGGAGCGCCGCTGCTGCGGCTGGATTTCGAGGCTCTGCGGCAGGAGCCCGAGGAGATCGTGCTGCGCGTCGTCGCCCTGGCGCTCGCGCGGCTGGATGTCGATGCGGAGGGCGCGGTCCGGCTGGAGCGGCTGGAGGCCTGCGTGGCCGCCTTGCTGCAGGCGGCACAGGCGGGCCTGCCGCTGACGCGCACGCTGGCCGGGACTGTGCTTACGCTGCGCCGGGATGGCGAGCTCGCGCTGCGGCCGGAGGGGCCTCGCCGACGTGGTATTCACCCTGCGGCAACATAGGCGAAAGGGCGCAAATGTCTTTCCCTTGGCAATGGGCCCGCCCGCACCTAGATTGACACTGCAAACTCTCGGCCTCTTCCGGTTGGTCCGGCAGGCCTGATCGGACAGATGATGAATCCGAACTTCCGAAATTTCGCCCTTTGGGTGGTGATCTTCCTGCTGGTCCTGGCGCTCGTGACGCTGTTCCAGAGTCCGAGCCAGCGCGCCAACGTCAACGAGATCCCCTACAGCCAGCTCATCAACGAGTCGGAGGCGGGGCGCATCAGCAATGTCGTCGTCGCCGGGCAGGAGATTTCCGGCACCTTCTCCGACGGGCGCAGCTTCGTGACCTACGCACCCTATGGCGATCCGGCGCTGCTGAAGACGCTGGCGCAGAAGGGCGTTCAGGTCTCGGCCCGCGCCCCCTCCGAGGGCACGCCCTGGTTCATGGCGCTGCTGGTCAATTCGCTGCCCTTCGTCATCTTCATCGGCCTGTGGATCTTCATGTCCCGCCAGATGCAGAACGGCGCCGGCCGGGCGATGGGCTTCGGCAAGTCGAAGGCCAAGCTGCTGACCGAGGCGCATGGCCGCGTCACCTTCGAGGATGTCGCGGGCATCGACGAGGCCAAGGAAGACCTGACCGAGATCGTCGAGTTCCTGCGCGACCCGCAGAAGTTCCAGCGGCTGGGCGGGCGCATCCCGCGCGGCGTGCTGCTGGTCGGCCCTCCCGGCACCGGCAAGACGCTGACGGCGCGCGCCGTCGCGGGCGAAGCCAATGTGCCCTTCTTCACGATCTCCGGCTCGGACTTCGTCGAGATGTTCGTCGGCGTCGGCGCCAGCCGCGTCCGCGACATGTTCGAGCAGGCCAAGAAGAACTCGCCCTGCATCATCTTCATCGACGAGATCGACGCCGTCGGCCGCCATCGCGGCGCCGGCCTCGGCGGCGGCAATGACGAGCGCGAGCAGACGCTGAACCAGCTCCTGGTCGAGATGGACGGCTTCGAGCCGAACGAGGGCGTCATCATCATCGCGGCCACCAACCGGCCCGACGTGCTCGACCCCGCCCTGCTGCGTCCGGGCCGCTTCGACCGCCAGATCGTGGTGCCGAACCCCGACGTCGCCGGCCGCGAGAAGATCCTGCGGGTCCATGTCCGCAAGGTCCCGATGGCGCCGGATGTCGATCTGCGCGTGCTCGCCCGCGGCACGCCCGGCTTCTCGGGCGCCGACCTGATGAACCTCGTCAACGAGGCGGCGCTGCTGGCGGCGCGGCGCGGCAAGCGCATGGTCACCCATGCCGAGTTCGAGGACGCCAAGGACAAGGTCATGATGGGCGCCGAGCGCAAATCCATGGCGATGTCCGAGGAGGAGAAGAAGCTCACCGCCTATCACGAGGCCGGCCACGCCATCGTCGGATTGTATGTCCCGGCCGGCATCCCGGTCCACAAGGCGACCATCATCCCGCGCGGTCGCGCGCTCGGCATGGTCAAGTTCCTGCCGGAAGGCGACCGCTACTCGATGAAGTTCAAGGAATTCACCTCGCAGCTCGCGGTCGCCATGGGCGGGCGCGTGGCGGAGGAGATGACCTTCGGGCGCGAGAACGTCACCTCGGGCGCCACGGGCGACATCCAGCAGGCGACCAAGATGGCCAAGGCCATGGTCACCCAGATGGGCTATTCGGACGAGCTCGGCATGGTCGCCTATGGCGACAACCAGGAAGAGGTGTTCCTGGGCATGTCGATGGGCCGCAGCCAGAACGTCTCCGAGGCGACGGCGCAGAAGATCGACGCCGAGGTCAAGCGCCTCGTCGACCAGGGCTATCAGGACGCCAAGAAGATCCTCACCGAGCATCACGAGCAGTTCGTGGCGGTCGCCGAGGCGCTGCTGGAGTTCGAAACGCTCACCGGCGAGGAAATCCGCGACCTGATCGCCGGCAAGCGCCCGACGCGCGACATCGACGATACGCCCTCGACGCCGCGTGGCTCCGCCGTGCCGAGCGCGGGCAAGGGCCGCAAGCGCGGCGAGCCCGATGCCGGGCTGGAGCCGCAGCCGCAGGTCTGAGCAGCCAACAGCAAGAGAATGAAAAGGGCGCCTCGCGGCGCCCTTTTTCGTTCTTGGATGTCGTCCCTGGCTGAGGGGGAGGGCGCTCAGAAGAGCCCTTCGATCCGCCCTTGGGCGTCGATATGGATGCGCTCGGCGGCCGGTACGCGCGGCAGGCCGGGCATCGTCATGATGTCCCCGCAGATCGCTACGACGAAGCCGGCGCCGGCCGAGAGCCGGACCTCGCGCACCGGGACGATATGCCCGGAGGGCGCGCCACGCAGCGTCGGGTCGGCCGAGAAGGAGTATTGCGTCTTGGCGACGCAGACCGGCAGATGGCCATGGCCGTCCGTCTCGAGCTCCGCGAAGCGGGCGCGCACCTTCGCATCGCCCGCGATGCCATCGGCGCCGTAAATCTCTCGCGCAACGGTCTCGAGCTTCTGCCAGAGCGGCATCTCGTCGGGGTAGAGCGGGGCGAAATCGGCCTCGCCGCTCTCGGCCAGCGCGACGACCTTGTGGGCGAGTTCCTCGGTGCCGGCGCCGCCTTCCGCCCAGTGCCGGCAGATCACCGCATCGACGCCGAGCTGCTCGCGGCAATAGCTCGCGATCAGGGCGTGTTCGGCCTCGGTGTCGCTGGTGAAATGGTTGATCGCGACGATCGGCGGCACGCCGAACTTCCGGATGTTGCCGACATGGCGAGCGAGGTTGGCGAGACCCGCCTGGAGCGCGGCGAGATCCTCGCTGCCTAGCGCCTCCTTCGCCGCGCCGCCATGCATCTTGAGGGCGCGGACGGTCGCGACGATGACGGCCGCGGCAGGCTTCAGCCCGGTCTTGCGGCATTTGATGTCGAAGAACTTCTCGGCGCCGAGATCGGCGCCGAAGCCGGCCTCCGTGACCGTGTAGTCGGCGAGCTTCAGGGCGGCGCGGGTGGCGATGGCGGAGTTGCAGCCATGGGCGATGTTGGCGAAGGGGCCGCCATGGACGAAGGCGGGCGTGCCCTCCAGCGTCTGCACGAGGTTGGGCATCAGCGCGTCCTTGAGCAGGACGCTCATCGCGCCGGTCGCCTTGAGGTCGGCGGCGGTGATCGGTCGCTTGTCGCGGGTGCGCCCCACGACGATGCGGCCGAGTCTGGCCTCGAGGTCGTCGAGATCGGTGGCGAGGCAGAAGATCGCCATGATCTCGGAGGCGACGGTGATGTCGAAACCGTCCTCGCGCGGGAAGCCGTTGCTGGCGCCGCCGAGCGAGGAGACGGTCTGGCGCAGGGCCCGGTCGTTCATGTCCATGACGCGGCGCCAGGCGATGTGGCGCGTGTCGAAGCCGAGGCCGTTGCCCCAGTAGACATGGTTGTCGATCATCGCCGCGAGCAGGTTGTGCGCGCTGGTGATGGCGTGGAAGTCGCCGGTGAAATGCAGGTTGATCTGCTCCATCGGGACGATCTGGGCATGGCCGCCGCCGGCCGCGCCGCCCTTGACGCCGAAGCAGGGACCGAGCGAGGGCTCGCGCAACGCGATCATGCAGCTCTTGCCGATACGGCTGAGCCCATCACCGAGGCCCACCGTCGTCGTCGTCTTGCCCTCGCCGGCCGGGGTTGGGTTGATGGCAGTGACGAGGATCAGCTTGCCGTCCGGCTTGCCCGCGAAGTCCGGAATGGCCTTGGTGTCGATCTTGGCGATGAATTTGCCGTGGGGCTCCAGAGCGTCGACGGGAATGCCGGCTCGCTCGGCGATGTCCGCGATTGGACGAAGCTTCGCCGCGCGTGCGATCTCGATGTCGGTCGGCATTCCCGCCCCTCTCCAGGCTCTGCGAGGCCGGTGGCTCCGGCCGGAATCGTTGCGGCGACACTGCCGCGAAACAGCCGGCTCTGCCACTGCTTTCCAGCGGGCCTGTCCACCTCCGCACTATGTCTTTTGACGCGAGCCCACAGAGCCGCGGCTGCTAGTGCTGCGAACGAACCGGCGCAGTTGCGGGGAGCCCGCGAGGCTGGCATCACTGGCACGAACCGCCAGATCAGCGGTTCATCGCTCGGTTCGGGGGACAATGGATGACGGAGCGATCCTGGCCTGTTGGCGGCGGCGAGGTCGGCGCCATGCTGCGGGGCTGGGACGGGAGCGAGACCGTGCTCGGGCTGCCGGTGGCTTGGCCGGAACGGCTGCGCTCGTCCCTGCAACTCGTGCTGGCGACGCCGACACCAATGGTGATGTTCTGGGGCGCGTCGGGCCTCCTGTTCTACAACGATGCCTATGCGGTGATCGCCGGCGCCAAGCATCCCGCCATCCTGGGGGAGGAATTGCACGAGGCCTGGCCGGAGGTCCGTTTGCTGCATGACGAGGTGATGGAGACCGTCTTCGCGAATGGTCGTCCTCTCTCCTTCCGCGACCTGTCGCTGGTGCTGCATCGCAACGGGGTTGCCGAAGACGTTTGGCTGAACGTGGATTACAGCCCGATCCTGGATGATTCCGGCGTCGCTCTCGGCGTTCTCGCCGTGGTGTTCGAGACCACCGAGCTCATTCACGCGCAGCGCGAGCGCGATGCGGCCGAGCAGGCCCTCCGGCGGCGCGAGCAGGAACTCGCGCAGGTCCAGAAGATCGGCAAGGTCGGCGGGCTCGAGGTCGATCTGCGCGACGGCTTCCGCAACACGCGTTCGCCGGAATATCTCCTGGTGCACGGGCTGCCGCCGGAGGCGGTCAACGAGACCCATGAAGACTGGGTCCGCCGCATTCATCCGCAGGAGCGGGCGATGGTCGAGAGCCATTTCCGCGAAAGCGTGGCCGGCAGCGCGACGGATTACCAGATGGAGTACCGCATCATCCGCCCGTCGGACGGGGCGGTGCGCTGGATTTCGGCGGTGGCGCAGATCGAGCGCGACGGGGAGGGGCGGCCGCTGCGGCTGATCGGCGCCCATATCGACGTGACCGAGCGCAAGGAAACCGAAGCGCAGCTGCGGCTGCTGATGCAGGAACTGGCGCACCGCGTGAAGAACACGCTGGCCATGATCCAGGCCATCGCCTCGCAGACGCTGCGCGGCGCCAGCTCGCTGGAGGCGGCCAACGAGACCTTCACGGCGCGGCTGGGGGCGCTGGCGCGCGCGCATGACCTGCTGGTCGGCGGCGTGCGGGCCCATGCCGCCATGGCCGACATCGCCGCCAGCGTCATCGGCATCCAGGGCGACCCGGCGCGGTTCCAGATCGGCGGTCCGGAGGTCGTGCTGGGGCCGCGCGCGGCGCTGGCGCTCACACTGGTCCTGCATGAGCTGGCGACCAATGCGGTCAAATACGGCTCGCTCTCGATCTCCACCGGCATCGTGACCCTGTCCTGGCGGGTCGACGAGATCGACGGCTCTTCTCAGTTCCGGCTGCGCTGGCAGGAGAGCGGCGGGCCGCCGGTGACGCCGCCGTCGCGGCGCGGCTTCGGCTCGCGCCTGATCGAGCGGACCTTCCCCTCGCCGCGCGGGCGCGCCGAAAGCGCCTATCTGCCGGGGGGGCTCGTCTTCACGCTGGACGCGCCGCTCGAGTCGCTGAAGGACGGCGATGGCGACGAGGCCGGGCGCGTCTGAGGCGCCCGGCTTCCGGCAATCTCAGGCGAGATGGGCGTTCTGCGGGAAGAGGATCCTGCGGGCCTCGTCATCGACCTCCATCTTGAAGGCGAAGGCGTCCTTCAGCGCCGTCGCGCGCTGGGCTGCCGGGCGGGCCGAGATCTCGTCGAGATGGCGCTTCACATGCGGGAACATCCCCGCCCAGTGGTCGCCGACGGCGAAGCCGAGCCGCGTCGCCCAGCCCCAGACCGACATGTCGATCAGGGTGTAGCGCTCGCCCAGCATGTAGCGGCCCTTGGAAAGTTGCGCGTCGATGATGCCCCAGTGGCGCTCCGCCTCGCGGGCGTAGCGGTTGATCGCATAGGGGATCTTCTCGGGCGCGAAGCGGCTGAAATGGACCGCCTGGCCGCAATAGGGACCGATGCCGGTGGCGACGAACATGAGCCAGGAGAGCATCTCGCCGCGGGCCTTCGGCGTGTCGTCGGGGAGGAACTGCCCCGTCTTCTCGGCGAGATAGAGCAGGATCGCGTTGCTGTCGAAGATGGTGACGTCGCCATCGGTCAGCGCAGGGGTTTTGCCGTTGGGGTTGATGGCCAGGAAATCCGGCTTGAACTGGTCGCCCTTGCGGGTATCGACCGGGACCATTTCATAGGGAAGCCCGGCTTCCTCGAGGAAGAGCGCGATCTTCGCCGGATTGGGCGAGGGGTGGTAGTAGAGCTTGATCATCTCGGTCTCCGGGCTTGGGACGGTGGCAGGAGGGTTCAGGCACGAACATGTGCCGGCAGATCGGTCAGGCGGGCGATGGTTGCGTCGGCCGTGAATCCGAGACGCTCCGGGCGCATGCGCAGCGCCTTGAACATCAGCATGGGATCGATCGTTGCGGCGGCATCGAGCTCGCTCCGCAATGCCTCGTCCGTAAGGCGGGCGATGCGCGCGACGCGGAAGCCATGCGCCTTCGCCCCGGCGATGTCGAAGCCGTTGGAGGAGACGAAGAGGATCTGCTCGCGTGCGAGGCCCAGCCTCGCCTCGACATGGGCGTAGCCGCGCGGATCGGGCTTGTAGGCGCCGATCTCGTCGACGCTGATCACCGTCTCGAGCAGCGGGGCGATGCCGGCCTGCGCCACCAGCCGCTCCAGCATCGGCGGACTGCCATTGGAGAAGATGGCGAGCCTCAGCGGCGCGAGCGCTTCCAGCGCCAGCCGCGCTTCCGGATAGAGCGACAGCGCGTCATAGGCGTCGGCGAGGCGCGCGATCTCCGCCGGCGTCGCGGGCAGGCCGAGCGTCTCCAGCGCATAGGCCAGCGAGTCCCGCGTCACCGTGCCGAAATCCGCATAGCGGCCCATCAGGCTGCGCAGCCAGGTGTATTCGAGCTGCTTCAGCCGCCAGAGCTGGGTGATCACCGTGCCGTGACCGGGGAAGGCCGCCTCGGTCGCGGCCGCGACGGACTGAACGTCGAAGAGGGTGCCATAAGCATCAAAGACGACGGCCGCGATCGCCATTCCGGATTCTCCCAACTGCCCCGGCAACCTTCTTAGCACTCGCACTGCCGCAGGGGTGCATGGTATCCGGCACAGCTCCCATCACAGATCTTCACAGGTCATCATGTCCGCCGTCCCTGCCAAGCGCCCCGTCATGCTGATGATCCTCGATGGCTGGGGCTGGCGCGAGGAGGCCGAGAACAATGCGGTGCGCCTGGCGCATACGCCGCATTTCGACAGGCTCTGGGCGGCCTCGCCCCATGCCTTCCTGAAAACCTCGGGCCTCGATGTCGGCCTGCCGCCCGGCCAGATGGGGAATTCCGAGGTCGGCCATCTCAATCTCGGCGCAGGCCGCGTCGTGATGCAGGACCTGCCGCGCATCAATCAGGCGATCGAGGACGGCTCGCTCGGGCAGGCCCTGGCGGCGAGCGGGCTCGTCGATGCGCTGAAGGCGAGCGGCGGCGCCTGCCATCTGCTCGGCCTCGTCTCGCCCGGCGGCGTGCATGCCCATCAGGATCATGCGGTAGCGCTGGCGCATCTGCTCGTCGAGCAAGACATCCCGGTCCGGATTCACATCTTCACGGACGGGCGCGATACGCCGCCGCGCTCGGCCGCCGGCTATGTCCGCGCCTTCGCCGCCGCCCTGCCGCCGCAAGCGGTGATCGCGAGCCTGACCGGCCGCTATTTTGCCATGGACCGCGACCATCGCTGGGAGCGCGTCGAGACCGCCTGGCGGGCGATGGTGCTGGGCGAGGGGCCCGAATTCGCCGACGCTGCCTCCGCGATCGAGGCCGCCTATGCGCAGGGCGTCACCGACGAGTTCATCCCGGCGAGCGTCATCGGCAGCTATGGCGGCATGGAGGATGGCGACGGGCTGCTGAGCTTCAATTTCCGCTCCGACCGGATCCGCGAAATCCTCGACGCGGTGCTGTCTGCACCGTTCGATGGCTTTTCCCGGTCGCGGCGGCCCGTGCTGGCGAAGGCGGTCAGCATGACCTCCTACAGCGCCGAGCTCGATGCCGTGATGCCAGCGCTCTTCGCGCCGCAGACGCTGGCCAACGGCCTCGGCGAGACGGTGGCGAAGGCGGGTCTCGCGCAGATCCACATGGCGGAGACGGAGAAATATCCGCACGTCACCTACTTCTTCAACGGCGGCGAGGAGACGCCCTATCCGCGCGAGGATCGTGTGATGGTGCCCTCGCCGAAGGTCGCGACTTATGATCTGCAGCCGGACATGTCGGCGCCGGAGCTGACGGAGCGCGCCGTGGAGGCGATCGCGTCGGGCCGCTACGATCTCGTCGTCCTGAACTTCGCCAATCCCGACATGGTCGGGCACACGGGCGTGCTCAGCGCCGCGATCGCGGCGGTCGAAACGGTCGATGCCGGGCTCGGGCGGATCGCGGAGGCTGTGGCACAGGCGGGCGGCGCGCTCCTCGTCACGGCCGATCACGGCAATTGCGAATTGATGGTCGATCCCGAGACCGGCGCGCCGCACACGGCCCACACCACCTTCCCGGTCCCGGTGATGGTCATCGGCAGCGAGGCGAAGGGGCTGGCGGATGGCCGCCTCGCCGACATCGCACCGACGCTGCTGGCGCTGCTTGCTGTACCGCAGCCGGCCGAGATGACCGGCACCTCGCTACTGCGCTGAGCGCGTCTTTTTCGGCCCAAAACGAAAACGGCGCGGACCGAAGTCCGCGCCGTGTCGAAAGGGTAGGGGGCTGCCCTTCAGTATTTGCGGACCGTCGGGGCCGGCGCGTAGGCGACCGGCTTCTCGACCGGACCGCAGCAGCTCGGATCGCTGAAGTTCCAGCGCATGCCGATGCGGACGTCGTGGCTGTCGATGCCCTTGAACCGCACCGAGGAGCTCGGATTGGTGAGCAGGCCCTGGGCGCCGCGCAGGCCGACCGTCGGGCCGTCGCCCATGTTCAGGTAGCGGTAGCCGATGTCGAGCTTGAGGTTCGA
Source organism: Methylobacterium sp. CCH7-A2 (assembly GCF_001557075.1). NCBI lineage: Bacteria > Pseudomonadati > Pseudomonadota > Alphaproteobacteria > Hyphomicrobiales > Methylobacteriaceae > Methylobacterium > Methylobacterium sp. CCH7-A2. The sequence goes on along the minus strand of NZ_LSKN01000136.1, from coordinate 12,798 downwards.
GGTGACGTCGTAGGAGACGCCAGCCATCAGCGCCCAGGCGAGGTTGGTCTTGCTGGCCGAGTCGCCATAGGCATAGGAGGCATTGGCGAAGGCGGCGCCGACGGCCTGGTTCACGCCGTTGTCGGCGAGGCCGCTGACGGTGTGGTTGGCCATACCGATGCCGACGCCGAGATAGGGCGTCAGGCAGTTCCAGGTGCCGAGATCGATATAGGCGTTGGCCAGCGCCACGAAGGTCGCGACATCGGCGCGGTAGACATTGGTCTGGTTGGTCGGCACGCCGAAATTGTAGCTGATCTGGTCGCGGCCGTTGAACGACCCGCCGCGATACTCGCCCGTCAGGTCGAAGCGCAGATAGCTGTTGAACTGGTAGCCGATGCCGACGCCGGCGAAGGCGGCGAAGCCGCGATCGGGCTTGACGGTAGAGAATGACGTCACGCCCGCCGTGGCGATCACCGGGGCGTTGTTCAGCTTCACGTCGAGCTCGTCATAGGACTGCGAGCCGACGCCGATGTCGCCGCGCAGATAGAAGCCGCTGCTGATCGTGCCCTTGAGACCGAGCGGCTCCGGCGGCGGCGGCGCAGGGTAGGCGAGATCGGCGGCGGTGGCGGCGGACGCCCCGAGCGCCAAGGCGCCTGCCAGCGCAATAGTTTTCAGGCTGCCCATGGCAGTGTCCCTCGCGTTTGCGCGGCACCCGTTACGCAGGCCGCGCGTGTTACCGACGAGGGAACGATGCCGCCAATTCCTTAAACGAGACTTAACCTTAGGAATTAACCTGAAAAAAGTCTGAAGCCGGCCCGAATACTTGATGGGACGTTAATGGGGTGGGGATCGGGTAGATCGTCGTCATCCTGGACGACCACAGGTCGGCCGGGATCCATCACAGGACGCGGCGCCGCCCTATGATGGATCCCGGCCTGCGCGGCTGTGCCGCTTGTCCAGGATGACGGGAGGGTTGGATCAGGCGAACTAGCGCTAAGCCGCCGCCTTGGTCACGGCCTCGACGATGTCGTCGACGGCGCGCATCACCAGATCGCGGTCGTCGCCCTCCGCCATCACGCGGATCACCGGCTCGGTGCCGGAGGGGCGGATGACAAGGCGGCCGCTTTCGCCGAGCAACTGCGTCGCCGCCTCAATGGCGCTGACGACGGGCTTTTCCTTGAGCGGCTGGCCCTGCTTGTAGCGGACGTTCTTGAGGATCTGCGGCAGCGGCTCGAAGGCGTGGCAGACCTCCGACACCGGCTTGTCCTGCCGCTTCACGGCCGCCAGCAGTTGCAGCGCCGCGACCAGCCCGTCTCCGGTCGTGCCGAAATCGGAGAGGATGATATGGCCGGACTGCTCGCCGCCGAGGTTGAAGCCCTGGCTGCGCATATGCTCGAGCACATAGCGGTCGCCCACTGCGGTACGGGCCAGGCTGAGGCCAAGGCCCGCGAGGTAGCGCTCGAGACCGAGATTGGACATGACCGTCGCAACGACGCCCGGCTGCGACAGGCGGCCATCCTCCTGCCAGGTGCGGGCGATCACGGCCATCAGCTGGTCGCCGTCGACCACCTGGCCCAGTTCGTCCACGATCAGGACGCGGTCGGCGTCGCCATCGAGCGCGATACCAATATCGGCGCGCAACTCGCGAACCTTGGCGATCAGCGCATCCGGCGCCGTCGAGCCGACATCCTTGTTGATGTTGAAGCCGTCGGGGTCGACGCCGATGGCGATGACCTCGGCGCCCAGCTCCCAGAGCGCCTCCGGCGCGACCTTGTAGCCGGCGCCATTGGCGCAATCGATGACGATGCGCATCCCTTCGAGGCTCATGTTGCGCGGCAGGGTGCGCTTGGCGAACTCGATATAGCGCGCATGGGCGCTCTCGATGCGCTTGGCGCGGCCCAGCGCCGGCGCATTTGATAGCCGCGGGGCGAGATCGGAATCGATCAGCTTGGAGATCTCGGCTTCGACCTCGTCATTGAGCTTGTAGCCGTCGGGGCCGAACAGCTTGATGCCGTTGTCCTCATAAGGGTTGTGCGAGGCGGAAATCATCACGCCGAGATCGGCGCGCATCGAGCGCGTCAGCATCGCGACCGCCGGCGTCGGCATCGGGCCGAGCAGCATCACGTCCATGCCCACCGAGGTGAAGCCCGCGACCATGGCGTATTCGATCATGTAGCCGGAGAGGCGGGTGTCCTTGCCGATCACGACGCGGTGGCGATGCGAGCCGCGCTGGAAGGCGAGGCCGGTGGCCTGGCCGACCTTGAGCGCGAGGTCCGGCGTGATCACACCGTTGGCGCGCCCCCGAATGCCGTCGGTGCCGAAATATTTGCGTGTCATGGCCTATCCGTCCAAGCGGGCCTGACGCCCGTTTCGGCTGCGTTCTATAGCGGAAATTGGTTTCCGGCTCGTCACGAATTGTGACGTTTCGCAGACGGGGGGTGGATTGGTGCGCCCGGAACCCATGAACACGGTGTGTGCCAGCCGAAGCGCGGCGGCCGGTCAACCTATCCTGCCGCACCCGTGTTCTTGGGTTCCGGGCTCATCGCTGCGCGATGCCCCGGAATGACGAAGGTCGCTCACCCGAAGGCGAGCTGGACCTTCATCGCCTTCGACTTGTCGGCGGCGAGATCGAAGGCCTCGATCGCCCGCTCGACCGGGATCGTCGCGGTGAGCAGCGGCGAGAGATCGATCGTTTTCGAGCCGATCATCGCCACCGCCCAGTCGAACTCCTCGTGGAAGCGGAAGGAGCCGCGCAGGTCGAACTCCTTGGCGACGACGACGTTCATCGGCAGGGTGAAGTTGCCGCCGACGCCGATCTGCACGATCACGCCGCCCGAACGCACCACGTCGAAGGCGCCGGTCAGCGCGTGCTGGTTGCCCGAGGCCTCGAACATGACATCGAAGGCGCCCTTTTCGGCGCCGTACTCGGCCTTCAGGCGGTCGGGCTCGGCCATGACATTGATGGCGCGGCAGGCGCCCATCTTCAGCGCCGTCGGCAGGGGCCCGTCGACCACGTCAGTCGCGACGATCTCGGCCGCGCCGGCGGCCTTGGCGGCGATGATGGTGAGGATGCCGATCGGCCCCGAGCCGGTGACGAGAACGCGCTTGCCCAGCAGCGGGCCGGCGCGCTTCACGGCATGGAGGCAGACCGCGAGCGGCTCGGCGAAGGCGGCCTCGGCCGCGCTGACATGGTCGGCGACCTTCACCGCTTGGCGTTCCTCGATCACCAGCATCTCGCGGAAGCCGCCCTGAACATGGGGGAAGCGCATGGCGCTGCCGTAGAACAGCATGTCCGTGCAGTGCTGCTGCTGGCCCATCTGGCAGTAGCGGCAATGACCGCAGGCGCGGCTGGGATTGATCGCGACGCGGTCCCCCACCTTGACGCGCGTGACCTCGGCGCCGACGCATTCGATCCGGCCTGCGATCTCATGGCCGAGGATCAGCGGCTCGCGCACGCGGATCGTGCCGAAGCCGCCATGCAGGTAGTAATGCAGGTCCGAGCCGCAGATGCCGCCGGCTTCGATCTTCACGCGGACCTGGCGCGGACCGGGTTCGCCGACCGCGACCTCGTCGATGCGGAGATCCTTTTCGGCATGGATGACGACGGCGCGCATGGCGGCTTCTCCCTGCGAGGGCGACGACGCCCGCCCTCATTCTGTGTCGGCTCGATTGTCTAATCGATTGAAAGATGCTTACCGAAAGCGGCGGCACCGGCGCAAACGCAAACTGCCGCAGATGCTTCACCCTCGCGAGGTTCCGTCATGTCTCTGTCGCTGTTCAGTCTGGAGGGCAGGATCGCCCTCGTCACCGGCTCCGGCCAGGGCATCGGGCTGGCGCTGGCGGAAGGGCTGTCGGAAGCCGGTGCGCATGTCGTGCTGAACGGCCGCGACCGCGCCAAGCTGGAGCGCGCCGCGCAGGCGATTTCGGCCGCCGGCCGGAAGGTCTCGGTCGCGCCTTTCGACGTCACCGACCAGGCGGCGGTCGAGGCCGGCGTCGCCAAGATCGAGGCCGAGATCGGGCCGATCGACATCCTGATCAACAATGCCGGCATGCAGAAGCGCGCGCCGATCACCGAATTCCCGGTCGAGGGCTGGCATGAGCTGATGAACACCAATCTTCATTCGGTGTTCTACGTCACCCAGGCGGTGACGAAGCGGATGGTCCCGCGCAAGCGCGGCAAGATCGTCAATATCGGCTCGGTGCAGAGCGAGCTGGGGCGGCCGACGATCATCCCCTATACGGCCTCGAAGGGCGCAGTGAAGATGATGACGCGCGGGCTCGCCGCCGAACTCGGCAAGCACAACATCCAGTCCAACGCCATCGGACCAGGGTACTTCGCTACGGAACTCAATGCCGCGCTCATGGCGGACGAGGCCTTCTCGGCCTGGCTGTGCAACCGCACGCCGGCCGGGCGCTGGGGCGAGACGAAGGAACTCGTCGGCGCGGCGATCTTCCTGTCGTCGGCGGCCTCCGACTACGTCAACGGCCACCTGCTGATGGTCGATGGCGGGCTGACCGCGGTGGTCTGAGCGGCGGAGGCCTCAGCCTTTTTCCTCGGCGAGCGGGCGGCCTTCGCGGGCCGCGCGCGCCCGCTTCTCGAACTCCTTGCGGATGCTCTCGATCTTCTCCTCGTCGAGCTCTTCCAGATCCATCAGCTCCTGACGCGCGCCCTCGACCTTGGCGAGCAGTTCGTCGAGCTTGATCTGCATCGCGGCCGTGTCGCGGTTCTGGCTGTTCTGGATGATGAACACCATCAGGAAGGTGATGATGGTGGTCGAGGTGTTGATCACCAGCTGCCAGGTGTCGTTGAAGCCGAAGAAGGGCCCCGACAGACCCCAGATTATGATGGCCGAGACCGCGACGGCGAAGGTCTGCGGCTTGCCGGCCCAGCGCGCGGTTGCCTGCGAGAGGCGGGTGAAGAGCGTACGGTTGGTGAGCGGATCGGAACGCGATGCCATTGCGAAGTCCCCCTGACCCCTGTGGATCGCTCGGTTCAACGTCCGGCGGGATGTGTGCGTTCCCCGCTGGTCGAGGTTCGGTCCGCTGGGCGTTGGGAGGCGCTCATCAGGAAGTCGCGTATGGCCGGATCGCTGGTGAGGCCGATGGCGCGGGCATAGGCGTCGCGGGCGGCCTCATCCTGTCCGGACCGGCGCAGCAGATGGGCCTTAAGCGCCCAGAACGGCTGGTAGGACATGACGTCGCCGGCGGGCAGCTCGGCCAGGGCCGAGAGCCCGGCTTGAGGGCCGGATGCTTCCGCCAGTGCCGCCGCCCGGCTGACCAGCACCCCGGTCGTCGGTGCGAGCCGGGCGAGCCCCTCATAGAGCCGGGCCAGGGCTGCTGCGTCGGTGTGTCCCGTCACCGCCCTTGCGGCATGGACGGACTGGATCGCCGCCTCGAGCTGGAACGGCCCCAGCGCCGCATGCCGAGCGGCCTGCGCCAGCTCGGCTTCCGCCTCCTCGATCAGCGGCGCCGACCAGCGCGCCGTGTCCTGCTCGGCGAGGGGCACGAAGGCACCGTCGGATGATCTGCGGGCCTCGCGCCTCGCCTCACCATGCAGCATCAGCGCGAGCAGGCCGCGTGCCTCGGGCTCGCCGGGCAGGAGCTGGATCACCAGCCGCGCCAGCCAGATGGCCTCTTCCGCGAGGCCGCGGCGCCGGAGATCGGCGCCGGCGATATCCTCCCAGCCGCTGCCATAGGCGGCATAGATCGCCTGCAGCACGGCATCGAGCCGCCCGGGCAGCTCGGCCCGTTCAGGAATGGCGAAGGCGATGCGGGCATCGCGGATCTTCGCCTTGGCGCGCACCAGCCGCTGCCCGAGCGCCGCTGGCGAGGTCAGGAAGGCCTGGGCGATGCGGGTGGCGTCCAGACCCAGCACGGCCTGCAGCATCAGTGGCGCGCGGGCGGCGGGATCGATCGCCGGGTGGGCGCAGACGAAGAGCAGCTTGAGCCGTTCATCGGGGAAGGCAAAGCCATCTGTGTTTGCATCCTGCTCCGCCAGCAGGGTCAAAGTCGGCTCGGCGGCGGCGCGGATGGTCTGGCGGCGCCGTCCGTCGATCAGCTGGCGACGCGCGGTCGTCAGCAGCCAGGCCTCCGGACGGGCCGGGACGCCGTCCGAGGGCCAGCGATCGAGCGCCAGCCGGAAGGCTTCCGCAAGCGCATCCTCGGCCGCTGCCAGATCGCGCCAATCGCGGGCCAGCAGCGAGAGCAGGCGGCCATAGGAGGCGCGGGCGGCGAGATCGGCCGCCCTCCGCGCCTCGTCGGCGGCGCCGGCCTCCGCTGTCATCAGGCGGAGGGCTGCGGCGGAGGCGGTAGCACCGGGCGCACCTCGGTCGAGCCATAGGACGAGGCCGGGCTGCGCGCCGCCCAGTCGAGCGCGGCGTCCAGATCGGGGACGTCAATGACGAAATAGCCGCCGAGCTGCTCCTTGGTGTCGGGATGCGGGCCGTCCTGGACCTGGCGCTGGCCGTTACGAACGCGCACCATCGTGGCGCTGTGAGGCGGTTGCAGGCCCGCGCCGCTGACCACGATCCCGGCCTGGTTGAGCGCACCGACATAGGCCATCCAGGAGGCCCAGTAGGCCGGCCCCTTGGCGGGGTCGTCGCGCAGGCCGAATTCGCTGTCCGTCTCGCGGAAGATCAACATGTACTGCATGGGGCGAACTCCTTGCCACCTGACGCCGGAGAACCATCCCCCGGCTGCCATGATGACGTCCAGCCCCGGCCGGTTTCGACAGGCGGTCGAAAAAAATCCGCCGGCGTCCGATCTCAGCCCTTCGCCAGCCGTTCGGCGTGCCAGGCGATATGCTGGGCCATGAAGGTCGAGATGAAGTTGTAGGAGTGGTCGTAGCCCTCGCGCATCTGCAGCTCGAGCGGAATACCGGCCGTGGCGCAGGCGACCTCGAGCAGCTGCGGCCGCAGGCCCTCATCGAGGAAGCCGTCGGCGGTGCCCTGATCGATCAGCAGATCCTTGACCCTGTGGCCGTCGGCGATCAGCAGCGTCGCATCATAGGCGCGCCAGCTGCGCTCGTCGGGGCCGAGATACTTCTCGAAGGCCGGGCGCGACCAGCCGGCGGTCGAGGGCTGGGCGATGGGCGCGAAGGCGGAGACAGAGGCGTAGCGATCCGGGTTCTTCAGCGCGAGCGTGATCGCGCCATGGCCGCCCATGGAATGGCCGAAGATGCCCTGGCGGGTCATATCGACCGGGAAATGCCGCGCGACCAGCTCCGGCAGCTCGTCGCGGATGTAACTCTCCATCCGGTAGTTGGTGTCGTAGGGCGCCTGCGTCGCGTCGAGATAGAAGCCGGCTCCGGAGCCGAACTGCCAGTTGCCCGGCTCGTCGGGCACATGCTCGCCGCGCGGGCTGGTATCGGGGCAGATGATGGCTATGCCGTTGGCGGCCGCCGCCGCCCGGTACTCGCCCTTGTCCATGACGTTCTGATGCGTGCAGGTCAGCCCCGAGAGATACCAGAGCAGGGGAACGGGCCCGTCCTCGATCTGCGGCGGCAGGAAGATCGCGAAGGTCATCGGGCAGGCGCAGGCCGCGCTGTCATGGCGATAGACGCGCTGCGAGCCGCCGAAGGCCTTCGAGGACGAGACGAGTTCCATGGGGTGTTCCTTATGGTTGCGCGACCTCTGTCATTCCGGGGCTTCGCGAAGCGAAGAACCCGGATCCCCTGACCGGGCGATCGCGCCCGGCTACTCTGTCAAAGGTCGCACCCAGTCGTGGGTTCCGGGTTCGGCGCTGCGCGCCGCCCCGGAATGACAGGCTGTATTGCCCTGCCGATAAGGCCGGAAAGCGGCGCTCAGTACACCACCACGCTGCGGATCGACTTGCCCTCGTGCATCAGGTCGAAGCCGTGGTTGATCTCGTCGAGCGACAGCTTGTGGGTGATCAGGTCGTCGATGTTGATCTTGCCCTCCATGTACCAGTCGACGATCTTCGGCACGTCGGTGCGCCCGCGCGCGCCGCCGAAGGCCGTGCCCTTCCAGACGCGGCCGGTGACGAGCTGGAACGGGCGCGTCGCGATCTCCTTGCCGGCTTCGGCGACGCCGATGATGATCGACTCGCCCCAGCCGCGGTGACAGCATTCCAGCGCTTGGCGCATGACGTTGACGTTGCCGGTTGCGTCGAAGGAGAAGTCGGCGCCGCCGCCGGTGAGATCGACGATCGCCTGGACGACCTTGTCGTTGCCGACCTCCTTCGGGTTGACGAAGTCGGTCATGCCGAATTTGCGCGCCATCTCCTGCTTGGCCGGGTTGATGTCGACGCCGATGATCTTGTCGGCCCCGACCATGCGGGCGCCCTGGATCACGTTGAGGCCGATGCCGCCCAGCCCGAAGACCACGACATTCGCGCCCGGCCAGACCTTGGCGGTGTAGATCACCGCGCCGATGCCGGTGGTGACGCCGCAGCCGATGTAGCAGATCTTGTCGAAGGGCGCGTCCTCGCGGACCTTGGCGAGCGCGATCTCGGGCAGGACGGTGAAGTTCGCGAAGGTCGAGCAGCCCATGTAGTGGAAGACCTCGCCGCCATCGCAGGAGAACCGGCTCGTGCCGTCGGGCATCACGCCCTGGCCCTGCGTGGCGCGGATCGAGGTGCAGAGATTGGTCCGGCGCGACAGGCAGGACTTACAGCTGCGGCATTCGGGCGTGTAGAGCGGGATGATGTGGTCGCCGGGCTTCAGCGATGTCACGCCGGCGCCGACCTCGCGGACGATGCCCGCGCCTTCATGGCCGAGGATCGCCGGAAACTTCCCTTCCGAATCCATCCCCGACAGCGTGTAGGCGTCGGTGTGGCAGATGCCGGTCGCCATGACCTCGACCAGCACCTCGCCGGCCTTGGGGCCGCCGATCTCGATGGTCTCGATGGTGAGCGGCTTGCCGGCTTCCCAGGCGACGGCGGCGCGGGTCTTCATCGGGCGGTTCCTTCCTCGGTTTTGCGGGTCATTTCAGGTAGGGGCGGATCACACGCATGATCTCGCCGATCTCGGCCGGCTCGCTCGCGGGAGCATGGTCGTGGGCGTCATGGTCGCCGCAGGCCTGGCCCGTCAGCGTCTCGCGCAGATGACTTTCCAGAACTTCGGCCATCAACCCAGTGGCGGCGCCGCGCAGGGCCGAGAGCTGCTGCAGCAGCGCGCCGCAGGGCTCGCCGCGCTCGACGGCGGCGATCAGCGCATCGGCCTGGCCGCGGATGCGTTTCAGCCGCGTCACCGCGCGCTTCTTTTCCTCGGGGGTATGCGGCATCGGCGCCCTGATACTGGGGTGGAGTATCTGCCGCCTGTTCTAGAAGGGTCGCGGGCGGGCGTCAACGCGGGCCGTGGCGCCAACACAAAAGGCGGACGCATCGCTGCGCCCGCCTTGATGGAGAGGTTTCGTGACGCGAGCGTGGCGCGCGTCGGTGGCCCGTGGTCAGAAGCTGTAGGCGGCCTTCACCTTGACGAGGTGCTGGCTGAAATTGGTCAGGTCGAGATCGCCCGGCTGGCCCTTGGCCTTGCCCGCCACCTGGATGTTGTAGGCGGCCGAGATCGCGAACTGCTTGCTCGCCTGCCAGAAGATGCCGGGGCCGGCGAAGGTGGCGTAGCCGGCCTCGTTGCCGAAGCCGAGATCGGTGTAGCGGCGCTGGTGGCGGACCTCGCCGCTGAGATAGACGCCGTCCAGCGCCTGCCAGGCGAGCGCGCCGCCGACCGTGAAGGTCGAGGAGCGGCCATAGGGGTCCGGGCCCGTCCAGGTCATGTCATGCGACAGGTTCAGCGCGGCATAGAGCTTGCCGGGAACCAGCGTCTTGTCGGCGAAGAGGCGGATGCCGGTGTTGTAGGTGGTGAAGCGGCCGGCGCCGTCGGGGTCGGTGCGGTTGACGCTGGGGTCGAGCACCACGGTGAGGCCGAGGCCATGCAGGTCGCGGCCGAGCAGGCGGTACTTCATCTCGACGCCGGCGCCGTAGCTGGTGGAGTCGGCGCTGACGCCGCCCAGGGACGCATTGGTGTAGCCGCCGAGCAGATAGGGGCCGACCTCGAGGCAGGGCAGCAGGCCGTAGGAACCCTGCAGCTGCAGGCCATGGCCATTGGACGAGCCGGTGCGCGTGCCATAGGCGCCGCCATAGGTCAGGCTGGCGCCGAAGGAGCCCTTCTCGGCGACATCGGAGCCGGTGGTGAAGCCGAAGGCGTCGGTCGGGATGCCCTCGCTTTCGGTGCAGGCCGACAACACCGGCGGCGCGACGGGAGCTCCCTTGCGCGACGGCAGGTCGGCGGCGGATGCGAACGTCGCGGAGGCCAGCAGGATCGCGACGAATGAGAGGGCGGAGGGTTGCAACGTCATGGCGCGATTCCTGTTGCAGCGGCGCGGTGATCGGCCGACGACGAGCCCTTGCGCGGCGCGTCCAATCGTGGAGGAAGATGGTTAACGCTTCGTCATCCTGTGATGACGGGCTCATGATGCGGTGCGGGAGCAGGGCGCGTCCAGACCTCCCCCCTCCTCATGATTGTTATATTGTTACATGTTGCCGTTCTGCGACAGGCCGCCGGGCGGCGTCAGGCTGCGGATCCGCGCGAGGCCGAGCGGGGCGATGTCGGCGAGTTCGGCGAGAGGCTTCCAGGCGGCGGCATGGACCTCCTCGATCTGCGCGACGAGCGGCGCCTCCGGATCGGCCAGGAAGAGATATTGCAGGTCGTGATGGATATGGGCCGGCTCGCCGCGCGCGGGCTTGCCGGGCACGTCATGGCTGTCGACGACGAAGGGGATATCGCTGCCCTTGTGCCAGGGATGCAGGCGCAGGCCCTGCACGCCGGTTTCCTCGAGCGCCTCGCGAGCGGCCGACTCGGCGAAGGTCGCGGCCTCCTCCCAATGCCCTCCCGGCTGGAGCCAGCGGCCGATCACGACATGGTCGATCAGCAGGATGCGGGCATGATCGGGCGAGAGCACATAGGCGCTGGTCGTGACATGGCCGGGAAAGGTGTCGCGCGAATCCAGCGCATGGCCCTGATCGATCTGCCAGCGCAGCAGCGAGAGATGTTCGCGCGGGCCCGCGACCTCGGCGCGATAGTGCTCGACGGCTTCGGCGAGGCGGACGGCGAAGGCGGTCTGGCTCATTGTCGGATCACCCTGTTGGTTTCGTTCGCCTTGTAGCGTTCCGCGGCGGACTTGCACGCGACTTGAAGTTGTGGCTTTGAGCCTGCGCCCGGCTCGGGCCCTGCGAGTACGCCGTGTCGAACCAGCTCGTCTGCCCCTATTGCGACGCCGAACTCAACCCCGGCGCGATCTCCTGCCGCTGCTGCGGGCGCGACCTGACGCCGGTGCTGCCGCTGCTGCGCCGGCTCGACGCCGCCGAACGCCGGATAACCGGGCTGGAGGAGGCGTGCGCCGCGCTCGAACAATCCCTCGACGAGGTCCGCCGCTCCAAGGCCGAAGCCGTGCCCGCGCCCGCCGCGCCGGGCGAGGCTGCCCCGGCGGCGACCGACGAGGTGGCGCTGGCCGATGCCGCCGATGCAGCAGCCGCCGCGCTGGCGCCGCCGCCCCGCCGCCGCCTGCTGGCGCTGCCGCTCGGCTTCCTCGTCCTGCTCGGGGCCTATGCCAGCGTCGTGTTCTGGCTCGACCTGCCGCTCTGGGTGCTGCGCACCGCCTCGATCGTCGTGCCTTTCGCCACGGGCGCCGCCTATCTCGGCGTGCGGCCGCGGCTGGGGAAGCGCGACATCGCGGTCGCGGTGAGCTTCGCGATTATTTCTGTCGCGACCATGAACGCGTGGCTCGGCTGGAGCGACAACATCCCCGTGCTGCCACAAGGAGTCGCCGCCTGGCGCGAGACCATGTTCTATGCGCTGAGCATCGGCGCCTCGTTCTTCGCCGGCATGCTGCTGCGCGTGTCCCAGGCCGCTCTCAGCGCCAAGGGGCTCGCCTCGCTGCCGGGGCTGCGCCAGGGGCTGTCGACCGTTCACGGAAAACTGCCGCTCGAAACGCTGAAGACGATCGAAACCGCCATCCTCATGGCCAGCACTGTTCTCTCCGTCGCCGCCGGCCTGATCGCCGGCCTCCTGGGATTGAAGTGACCGCGATGATCCAGCCGACCGCCTGCCGCCTTCTGCCTGCCGCCTTCCTCCTCGCCTGCGCCCTGCTGCCCGCACCGTCGCCCGCGGGGGCTGCCGAACCCGTGCAACTCATCACCCGCGAGGAGGCCGGCCCGCCGGCGCCCGATGCCGCGGGTGTGCCGACGCGCAACCTGACGCGCGGCCCCGGTGTCGACACGCAGGGCACGCATGGCAGCGGCGTCGCCGGCAAGCCGCTGCGGCTGGCGGTGAAGTTCCTGCCGAGCAATGGCGTGCCGGTCGATCCCGAGAAGGTGCAGGTGATCTACCGCCGCCAGCCGGCGCTCGACGTCACCGCCCGCGTCAAGGCCTTCATCACGCCCCAGGGCATCGAGGCGCCCGCCGTTCTGGTGCCGCCGGGCAAGCACGTCATCGAGATCCAGGCTGTCGACAAGGAAGGCCGCATCGGCCGCGCCCAGATGACGCTGACGGTGGCGCCGGCGCCGTAGGGCCGCGCGCGTCATGCTCGGGCTCGACCCGAGCATCTCGGGACGAGCGAGGCTCCTCGCCCTTATCGGCCTGAGATTCTCGGGTCTGCGCGGAGCCTGTCCTTGGGCCGGCCGAAGGCCGGACCCGAGGGCTTCGCCCGAGAATGACGGACACACCAAATCCCCGCCCGCGCTCGCACGCAGGCGTAACAAACGAGGGGCAGCGGAGCGCCGCGAGGCGCGTAGTCTGAAATCCGCATCCGTTGAGCCAGGATGCGGCGCGGGCAGATTGAGCCACTGCCCGCACGCCCCGTGGCG